>JAFYJX010000057.1 GCA_017537905.1 Clostridiales bacterium
CTTGCGGTTTCCGAAGAAGATGAACGTGATCGCGATGATGATCAAAAGGTTGTTGAACAATCCGGGAATGTTGCTGTAGTTCTTGCGGATGATGATATTCACATACATCAGCGGGAACTGCATCACGAGCAGTCCGAGCGCCGTGAAATATCCGGTCCGGCGGAACAGCATCGCGAGGCAGATCAGGCAGATATTGCCCATCATGGAGAAGATTCCCGTGAATGATTTATTCTCAAAAGGAATACCGAACAGATATGTCGTTCCTTCTGAGAGAGCTGTCTTTGACGTTAAGAATATGGAGATGAAGAAGAGCATCAGCAGCAGTATAAACGCACTCTTCGGCGCCTCCCTGTTAAGGGACAGCATACGCAGGGTCTTATCGACTCTGTTGTTGTCCTGCTGCTTCATCATAAAATAACCACCCTTGCCGACAATTCTTGATCATGATACTGCCATTGTAGCAATTCAAAACTCTGAATACTTGCACCAAATTGTTACCAGAGTAACTATAAGAAATACAATTTGTAAAGAATTTTTTAACGGTTTTCCCAATCTTTTCTGTATTCTCTGGGCGACTTCTCGAAAAATTTACGGAAGGTCTCAGACATATAGCTCACCCCGCCAAAGCCGGTGAGGGCAGCGATATCTGTCATCGGGATCTTGCCGGCACGCAATAATTCAGCCACTTTGCGGCATCTTAAGTGCATCAGGTAATTGATCGGTGATTCGCCGACATACTGGTGGAACAACGTGTTGCACAAGGACTTGCTGACACTGCCGCTCGCTGCGATATCGCCTAAAGTGACCTGCTTTTGATAGTTATTTGCGATGAAATGCATCATTGACTTAAATGACTGCATCCTGGGGTCGGAAACGACATCTTCGGTGGCGCCCAGAGTCTCAGCCTGCTTTCTTATGATGTCCCATATCTGGTAGAACTGTTTCGTGATCGCGAAAGGATCGTGCCTGATGTCAGGCAGCCCCAGAACGAGATTTCTGATGGAATCCGTGCGTTCATTAATATAACGGAACCTTAAGTAGGGCAGGTCCTGGTTGTCGATGATGGGCCTTACTGCCTGCATCTCGACGGTGATCGAGTTCACGAGAATGCTCGGGTGGAGCACGCAGATGACGTATTTTGCGACCTCGCCGTTGACCGTCGTGTTGTAGTGGATCTGGTTGGAATTAACGACAATCGTGTCGCCCGCCCTCAGCAAGAGCTCCTTGCCGTTTACAAAATAAGCGACCTGGCCTTCCTTGATGGTCATGATCTCAATATCTTCATGGAAGTGCGGAACACCCTCCCAGGTGACCTTCGGCGCGATCCAGCCGTCGTAGATATAGGACGGAAAATTGGGATCATCGTAATTTACTATCTCGGAGCCGTCATCGCGCTTAACGATGAGACCCATCTGGTCTAACTTCATAACAATATTTCTCCAAATTCTCGAAAACTATAACAATCTTACACGCCCGTGGAAAATAGTTATAAAAATCAGGCATTTTCAAACTGTTTTCGCGCATCTGTCTACAATATACTTGCAATCGAACAGAAAAGAAAGAGGGAAATTGTTATGAGCAACGAAGCAGTAGTAATGAAAAACGTCTGCAAAGACTTCAAGGTCTTAAACCGCCACGAAGGTCTTAAGGGTTCCATCCGCGACTTGTTCTCGAGAGACTACAACACCGTCTCAGCGGTAAAGGATGTTACTCTGACCGTTAATAAGGGCGAGATCATCGGTTATTTGGGCCCTAACGGCGCGGGCAAGTCAACGACCATCAAGATGATGACGGGCGTTTTAGAGCCCACGAGCGGCGAGATCTTAGTCAACGGCAAAGTGCCTTATAAGAACAGGACTGAAAACTGCGAGAACATCGGCGTAGTTTTCGGCCAGCGAAGCCAGCTCTGGTGGTCACTGCCGCTGGTCGAATCTTTCAAGCTCCTGCGCGATCTCTACATGGTTCCGCAGAAAGATTATGAGGCCATGATCGACCTCTACCGCTCACTTGTCGACATCGATCCGATCCTCCACAAGCCCGTAAGACAGATGTCTCTGGGCCAGAGAACACTAAGCGATATCCTCGCAGCTTTTCTGCATAATCCTCCGATCGTGTTCTTAGACGAACCTACGATCGGTCTGGACGTATCGATGAAGGCGAAGATCCGTGAGCTCATCCTTGGCCTTAACAAGGAAAAGAACACGACCGTAATCCTTACCACCCACGACATGGGCGACGTCGACGCACTCTGCAAGAGGATCGTCATTATCGACAAGGGAACGAAGATCTACGACAACGACATAGAGCACCTGAAGAACTACTTCGGTTCGTATAGAACCTTAAAGCTCAAGCTTGCTGACGATTCATGGGAAGAATACCTGATCGACGAGAAGACCACCGACGTCATGGACGTCATCATGGAAAAGCAGAAGGAAAAGAAGATAAAGGACGTCAAGATCTTGGAGATCTCGACGGAAGAAGTAATCAAGAAGATCTACGAAGGGAGCGCAAAATGAATCCCAAAAGGCTGTTATCAATAACAAGGGCCGGGATAATGGAGTCACTGCAGTTCAGGCTCGGTATCTTTGTTACTCTCTTTGCGAACCTGATCTACCTGGTCCTGGTCTACTATCTCTGGAAAGCCATCTATGATTCGTCCGGCACGGATGTAGTAAACGGCATGACGTTCTCCGATACCATGATCTACCTGATCCTCGCGACCGCTTTATTCAACTTCCTGGAGATGTTCGTCGTCTGGGATATGTCCAGGTCGATCCAGTCGGGCAAGATCGTTTTGGATCTGCTAAAGCCAATGCGCTTCCGCAAATACACGTTCTGGTCTTACACCGGCAACCACGTTGTCCAGTTCGTACTGACATTCATCCCGACATTTTTAGTCGTCATGATCGTCACACACGGCGCGATCCCTATTGGCTTAAACCTGGTGTGGTTCCTGATCGCAACAGTGTTCGCACTTATCATCAACTACAACATCGAGATGCTGGTCGCACCGATCTGCCTGTTCACTGAATCTACGTGGGGCATCAACATCGTAAAAGAAACGATCGTACTGCTGTTGTCGGGCGCTTCGATACCTCTCGCATTCTTCCCTGAGAAGGCGAGGATCGTTGTATCGTATCTGCCTTTTCGCGCGGTCTACGACATACCGCTGTCGATCTTACTCGGCAAGAGCGGATCTGATAACTGGCAGGGTCTGCTGCAGTTATTCGGCTTGCAGCTCGTATGGCTCGTCGTACTCACGCTCGCGGGCAACTTATTCTGGAATTGTGCGGTGAAGAAAGTCACCGTGAATGGAGGCTGACATGCGCAAAAGAGGACTGAAATTTTACGCGAGAATGTATCGAAAGATTCTCGTACAGGACCTTAAGAGCAAGATGAGCTATCGTGCCGACTTCGTCATCTCGACATTCGGCATGATAATGACGAATCTGTCAGGCTTTGTCACCTTCATGATCCTGTTCCACAACTTCCCCGAGATCAACGGCTGGGACTACCATCACATGCTGTTCCTGTACGGCTTTTCATTGGTCGCGCTGACGCCCGTGCAGTGCTTCTTCGACAACAACTGGAATTTGCGATTTATGGTCCAGAGCGGCGACTTCATCAAGTACTGCTTCAGGCCGGTCAACGTGTTCTTCTACTTCATTTCCGAAGTGTTTGACGTGAAGGGCCTAGGCCAGCTCGCATTCGGCATCGGAACCATCATCTATGCATGGATCAAGATCGGCATCCCGGTAACTTTCCTGGTAATCCTGAAGCTTATCGTGTTCCTGCTGACAGCGTCGCTCTTCATGATCGCCCTGATGAACTTCGCAGCCGCAACATGCTTCTGGATCAAGGGCTCCGGCTACGTAATGGTCATCATGTTCCGCTTCAAGGACTTTGCGAAATACCCGTCGTCGATCTTCGAAGGTATCTTCAAGATAATCTTCACGTTCATCATCCCGATCGCGTTCATCGCATACTACCCGAGCCTTGTGATCTTAACGCCGGACAACGTGCCTTTACTATCATGGATCTCGCCGTTGTACGGCCTGGTGTTTGTATACCTGAGCTACAGGTTCTGGATGCTCGGTGTTCGCAAATATGACTTCACGGGTTCATAATATTCAGGGCGGCCCTTTAGCCGGCTCCGCAAATTGGAGGATAATAAAATGAATGACTTAGTAATGATAATCAAACGCACAGTTGTCCCGAATTTTCTCAACATCAGGACATCGATAAAGGCCTACGACAGAGACGCCCTCTGCTGCGGCGCGCCCTGCTGGCGCTGGGTCTACCACGCTCTTCACTCCGCGGACAAATGGTTCATCAACCCCAACGTCTACGAAGAACCGTCTTTCCACGAGGAGGGCATGGACAACCCTGAGAATCCTACGAGTGTCGTGCTCTCCGACGAGCAGCTCCTGGAGTATCTGGATTCTATCGAAAAGAAGACTTTGGACTACCTGGATTCTCTGACTGACGACATGCTCTATTCGTGCCCTGAGGGCTGCAGATTTACGCGCATGGAACTTGTGCTGCGCCAGTACCGCCACCTGTCATTCCACACGGGCATGTTAAACGGCCAGGTCGCCGTCGCCACAGGCGAATTCCCCATGTGGGTATCTGACGCCGAGAAGTACATCGATGACGGCGTATTCTTTGGCAGGTATAGAGGCGGGCAGACGAAGATCTGAATTGCGCTGGCCCTTCACTTCGCTTTCGACGGCTAAAAATGAGGTTTTTGCCAAATTTATCCGTAGGTCAGGGGGTATATTTACCCTCCCAAAAACCTTTTGCCCCTTTCTAATGGCTCTATGTGTGTCCTTTTTCGAGTTGTTTGCTCGAAAAAGGACATTTTCAGTCTAGAAAACAACCTTTTAATCAAACAAACGACATATACCTACGGATAAAAATGCGATTTTTGCTGATTTTATCCGTCGTATCTATTTAAAAATGCCATCATACCCATAGGGGGTATATTGCAAAGAGGGGCGATAATTAATCAGCCATCAGAATCAGGTATACTATTACCATAAGCGATCCTTACTGATTTAAGGAAGCGGAGGAATAATAAGTGATAGATTACATCAGAGAAAACTTAAGCTACTACCCAATCTACTACAGGCTCCTGTTCAAAACGAAGAAGGACGTCACGCCGGAATACGTGTCTTACGGAAGCGATAAGGAGCAGTATTTCCTGTACTACGAGCCCAAGCAGCCGGTCAGTGACAAGGTAGTTATCTGGGTTCATGGAGGCGGATGGAATGCAGGAAATCCGAAGTTCTTTGACTATGTCGGACAGAATATGGCGGGGGCCGGATACCGCTTTGTGTCGATAGGTTACAGGCTGTCGCCGAAGAACAGATATCCGGCGCAGATCGAGGACGTCTGCGCGGCGTACAATGCTGCAATAAAGTACCTGAAGGATAAGGGGATAGACACAACCAAGATCATCCTTTCAGGGCCTTCTGCGGGCGCACATCTGTCGTCGATCTTGTGCTATTCCAAAAAAATACAGAAGAAGTACAACGTCGACATCTCAGGCGTTATCAGCTATGCCGGTTTCGGAGGTCCTTAC
>JAFYJX010000058.1 GCA_017537905.1 Clostridiales bacterium
CAAAGTGCATCAAGTACTTGAAGAGAGCTAACGGCTTCATGCCTCTCACATATGTATGCTTCAAGGATTACGACGAGCTTATCCCTAACAAGTTCGTTGCTTTCAAGAAGGAAGAGATCAAGAACACATTGGGTGAATACCTCGCAGCTAACGGCTTAAAGCAGCTCCGTATCGCTGAGACAGAGAAGTACGCTCACGTTACATTCTTCTTCAACGGCGGTATCGAAGAGCCCAACAAGGATGAGGACCGTACACTCGTTCCTTCTCCCGCAGTTGCTACATACGACCTTAAGCCTGAGATGAGCGCTCCCGAAGTTTCCGAGAAGCTCGACGCAGCTATCTGCTCTGATAAGTATGACGTAGTCATCATCAACTTTGCTAACCCTGACATGGTCGGTCACACAGGCGTTCTCGAAGCAGCTATCAAGGCAGTTGAGAGAGTTGACGCTTGCGTAGGCGGCGCTGTTGAAGCAGTTAAGAAGATGAACGGCGTTCTCTTCATCTGCGCTGACCACGGCAATGCCGAGCAGATGATGAACCTCGAGACAATGCAGCCTCACACCGCACACACAACAAACCCTGTTCCGTTCATTCTCTACAACTACGATCCCGAGTACACGCTCCGTGAGGGCGGCCGCCTCTGCGACATCGCTCCTACACTTTTGGAGATCATGGGACTTCCTCAGCCTGCAGAGATGACAGGCGAGTCACTTCTTATCAAGAAGTAATTTAGATTTGCAAGTTCGAAAACGAAGGCTGCCTCTGTTGGGGCAGCCTTTTTCGTGGTTGTGTAGATTTGCTATCCGAAAAGTCTGTCTTACGACGCCTTCTGATACGTCATCTCGATCGAAGTGGATTCCAGAAGTTTCTGGGCATCAGAATCGTTAACGGGTGCCGTGACTGTGATCGCACCAAAGTTGTCGATCGTGCCGGGCATCGTGTCGGTCGCGGAGACGAAGGTGATCGAATTGCCGCTGACGGTGTAGGTGCCTTTGCTCTCGAGGCTCGAAGTGTCGATCTTCTCGACGTTCGTTGAGACTTCTTCTAAGATCTTCTGCTTCATGTCGGCGTAATCCTTGTAGCCGGCGATCTTTGCCATGGCGTCGAGACCGACTGATGAAGTGGTGCCGAGGGTGTTCTGGATGATCTTGTCGATGTTCTTTTCGACGAAGGATTTGATGTCGGAGACGAAGCTGTCACGGTCGAGCGTGACTTCGTAATTGCCGTTTTTGAGGACCATCGTGGACCTGATACAGATCTTGCCTTCACAGCCTGAAGGGACGGTGACATTGTATTCTTTGGCGATGTATCTGATGAACTTGTCGGTGATGTCCAGGGTCGTCTTGTAGGTGCCGTCAACTGAGTTAATGCTGATATTGAACTTCTTGTAGGACAGCAGGCCGCCGAAGTTTACGGTATCGAGATTTGTGATAAACCAGTCGGGACCGGTGCGCTTCAGTTCGCAAACATATTCGTAGGTTATTATGTCGCACTCTTTTACGGCCTTCTCGATCTCGGGGATCGAGGAGAAGTTCTTGCCTGCGAGGACCTCGAAATTAGGCCTTTTCATGAGGATGTGGACACGGCCCGTTGTGCCTTCGATGACCACGGAGGATTCGTCGATCTCGTAACTCATTCCGAATCTTACGGCGCGGCGGAAAGCTACTTCTTCATCGGTCGGTTTTCCTTCGAGGTTGAAATAGTCTTGGATAGTTTCGACTACCTGGGGTATTGGTTGAGGGCCGGACAGATATACGGCGACGCCGCAGTCGTCTTCTACGACTGCTTTGGCGATCATTTCTGCTGTCGCGATGAGGGTTTTTCTGCCGATTACAGGCATGTTGCCGAAGAAGGAAAACAGATCTTTGAATCCGTCGTCGTCGAGATTGGTGACATACCATTCATTATCGACTTTCTTAAACTCCACGGTGACTTCGATGTCTCTTGTGGAGGCATTGTCAACGGCAGCAACCAGGTCGCTTATTTCTTTATAGTCCTTTTTGTTAAGCTCATCGAGATCGGCAATCGAGAAAGTCATGTTTATCGTCGCGTTGTCCTTTTTGACCTTCACGGATTTCTCGTCGACCGTGTATTCGATCGTGCTTATCATGTGCTCTGCAAAGGAGGCTTCCTCTTCCTGATAGTACTTAAGATTAAGGAGCTCCTTAAAAGTATTCTTGTAGTCGCGGTCGGTGTCTTTGGTCTTTTTAAGGATCTCGGATGCATCACAGGTCTTGATGGCTTCGCCGAATTCGGAGGCTGCCGTTCTTACAGCTTTTTTGCTGAAGAGCGAGCATGAACAAAAGAGAGGGAGCACCATTGCCGCCACGAGAACGATTGATATTTTGCTTTTAATTTTTCTATTCATTACCACTTATTCCTTGTTCAGTAATACCTTTACAATACCGACCGCGAATTGCTCCGTCAAGGCAAATGTGCTGTAATTTGCAGGCTTGGATGGGCTTGCCGATGCCTTGGAATCATTGAATTTTGCCCTGATTTCTAGTAAAATTTCGTTTAGTATTTCAAATGAAAAACTTAAAAATTCGCGGTGAAGGAAGGAGATTCAACCACATGGATAAGAAGAGACTTATCACCAGAAGTGACTTTGACGGACTCGTTTGCGCGATGCTTCTTAAAGAGCTCGACATGATCGACGAGATCAAGTTTGTTCACCCGAAGGATGTTCAGGACGGTAAGGTAGACATTACCGAGAATGACATCACTACGAACCTTCCTTTCGATCCCAGAGTAGGACTTGCTTTCGACCACCACGAGAGCGAACTCGTAAGAAACAACATGGAACTCTATGGCCATAAGTTTATCTGCCTGCGAGAGAAGTCCGCTGCAAGAGTCGTTTATAACTACTACGGCGGCGCCGACAAGTTCAAGACGGTCAGTGAAGAGATCATGACCGCAGTAGATAAGGGCGATTCCGCTGACTTTACTATTGATGAGATCTTAGAGCCCAAGGGCTGGGTCCTCATGAACTTCATTATGGATGCCAGAACGGGCCTCGGGCGTTTCCACGATTTCAGGATCTCCAACTACCAGCTCATGATGGAGCTTATCGATTACTGCGCACATCACACCATTGATGAAGTGCTTGAGCATCCGGATGTAAAAGAGCGTACGGAAATGTATTTCGAGCAGCAGGAACTGTTCAAAAAGCAGCTTTCAGAGATCGTTAAGATCGAAGGTAAGGTTGCACTGATCGACTTAAGGCCGCTCGAGACGATCTATACCGGCAACAGATTCATGGTATACGCCATGTATCCTGAGGCTGAGGTCAGCGTTCACGTCGCGTGGGGTTTCCAGAAGCAGAATACGGCTGTCATGATCGGCAAGTCCATCATCAACAAAGCAGGCAAGACCGATATCGGCGCGCTCTGTCTCTCATATGGCGGAGGCGGACATACCAATGCGGGCACATGCCAGCTCGATAACGACAAAGTTGACGCGGAGCTCCCTAACATAATCGCCAAGCTCAACGGAAATTAAAACAGTTTAATAAGCCGGTTCTTTCACAAAGGGCCGGCTATAAAATTGAAAGGTAATAAGAGATATGAGATTTAAGAAAGTAACCGCGGCGATCCTTGCCGCTGCCACGCTCGCAGGATTCACCGGTTGTAATTTCGAAGACAAGAAGAACATCGATGCCGTGATCAAAGTCACGGATCAGTATGTTGAAGCACTTAGCAATTTCGATTCCAAAGGCATTCTCGAACTGACCAACTGGGATAAAGACGACAAAGGATACAAGGAAGTCGAGTTCTACGTCGGAGGCGGTTTTATAACAGATACCGTGCTTATGGATAAAGCTATGGAATGCTACAGCTACATTGCATCCACGATCGAGTATTCATATGAGGACGGCAGGATCACGCTCGAGAAGGACAACGCTACTTTGAAGATCCAGTACAAGATGGTCGATTGGAAGACGCTCTTTGCAGGTTCATACAAAGGCTACGACGAACTTATGGATGCTCTTAAGAGCTCGAAAGATACGATCATCGTAAAAGATACCCTGAAGTTCGAGAAGGTAAAGGGCGAATGGAAACTCACCAAGATTACCAACCTCAGTGAAGCATTCGGCTTTATCAATTCGCTTCCTAACATGGGCCTCGATCCGCAGCCGACGATACCTGATCCTACGAGCGATCCTACGGGAACGACAAATTCTGCCGACCTGACTAAAGAGGCTTTCGAATCTTATCAGTACCTGCTGGAGACGAATAAGGACAGCATTTTGGAAGTTGAAAAACACTTCGGACTTAAGCAGAGCTGCGGTATCTTTGATATTGACGGGGACGGCGTTCCTGAAATGTTCTTCCTTTCGGGCGTTAATGACGGAACGGATGTATATTCGGCAACCCTCAAAATCTACTACTATAACGAATATGCAGGTGAAGCAATACCGGCTATCGAGATCCCGTACATCATTTATGAGGCAGCTTCAGGCGGAATGTATCTGATGTTTGCCACGGCAGACAACCTCATTATCACTACCGCGGGCGGTGAAGAGGCTGACTTCAAATACACGACCACGATCTATAATTTCAAGTGGGATAAAGTGGAGACGCTGAGGCGTGACGTGATCACTGATTTCAACGCTCCGGAAGGTCAGGATGTAACGATTAAGTACTATAAGAATGACAAGCAGTGCGATGAGGATACATATCTCAATAAATTAATGGTGCATGTAACAAACACGAACATTGTACTGGCCAAGAACTATACTCCCGCACCTGATGATCCGGACAACATGCTTAATTCCAAAAAGGCTTATGACATGCTCAGTTACGAAGACGCGATGGCTCAGTTGAAGGGCTGATATGTG
This sequence comes from Clostridiales bacterium, assembly GCA_017537905.1. The sequence continues at coordinate 4,841 of JAFYJX010000058.1, forward strand.
AGGCACTTTACGATATCACCTTCCAACTGATAAAATAGGTATATATCTGTGAAGCCGGAGGGCACTTATCATGGACGCATTATTATTTGCTAAGGCAGCTAGAGAAGAGAAGGATGCTATGCTTGAGACTTATCTCAGCAGCACCGATTCTATGGCAGGTGAACAGATTGCAAAACTTAAGGAGGCAGGTGTCAGCGACGAAGTCTTAAGAGAAGTCTTCGATTCTGTCCTGACCGACTGTTTCTATAACATCCTCCTCGGAATCGACGGCCAGATGCCGATCGGCTCCCTGGGCGAGAGAAGTTACAGACTCCTTGCTCCCGACAGCACGGTGATCGCAAATGCGAGCGGCACTTTGGCTGAAGCCGCATACGAGGCTTTCTACGGTGAAGGCGAAGCTGAAGGCTGACATATAACTCGGTTGAAATGAACGGGCCGTTTCCTTTTTGGGAAGCGGCCCTGTTTTTTGCAGTTGCAAAAATTCTGTTCCCCAAATTTCATATATAAATTTTTGGGGTAAAAAAAGGGGCATTTTTTGCCCCAAATTTTTATATAACGAAAATGGGGAACAATTCTGCCCCAAATCCCAAAGGTATAGCACTTTTTACTTAGGTGCCCAGAAGATCCAGACGAACAGGTAACCGGTGATTACCGCTGTGAGCGTGAAGGGGACACCGATCTTCATGAAGTCGCCGAAGCCGACCTCGTGGCCTTCCTTTCGAAGCATGCCGACGCCTGCGATATTTGCGGAAGCGCCGATAGGCGTTAAGTTGCCGCCTAATGTCGCGCCTACGAGAAGTCCGAAATACAGGAAGTGCGGTTCGACATTCATGGCCGTGGCGACGCCTGCAAGGAGCGGGAGCATCGTTGCGACGTAAGGAATGTTGTCGATGAATGCGGAGATGAGTACAGAGCCCCAGACGATGATGGAGAACAATACAAATCTGTTAGAGCCGCCGAAGCCTGCGATGAAGCCTGCGAGATCGTCGATGACGCCGACTTCCCTTATCGATGCGATGACTACGAAAAGGCCTGTGAGAAGGAGCATCGTGTCATAGTCCATGGCCTTCAATGAGTGGACCATACCCTTGGTGGACTTCTGCTTGATGAGCTCCCAGATGATGGTGAGGATGCCGCATGCCATGCAGATGAATCCGTTCGTGCATTCGTGGGTGTTGGGAATGAATGAAGCGATGATGAGAAGGACGACGTGGCCGAGCATCGTGATCGTCGGAACGTAATCTGTAACGGGTGTGTGCTCGGTGCTGTCAACGGGCTCTCTGTTCTTGCGGAAGAGGATCATCATGATCGGGATCGTAAACAGGGCCCCGAGCTCGACTGCGAAGAACATGCCGGGCTTGCCGTTCATTACGAAGAAGTCGTTGAAGTTCATGTGATCTGCTGCTGCGAGCATGATCGAAGTCGTGTCGCCTACGAGGGTTGCAGCGCCTTGGAGGTTCGATGAAACAGCGATCGAAATGATCATCGGAACGGGATTGATCTTAAGCTTTTTGCAGATTGCAAGGCCGACCGGAGCGACCATCAAAACTGTTGCAACGTTGTCGATGAAGGCTGAGATGATGCCCGAGAAAAGCGACATTATTATCGTTACCCACATGACGTTTTTCGAAACGCGTAGGAGTGATTCCGCGATCTTGTTAGGCATCTTGGATTCGATGAAATAATCGACGATTACCATGGTGCCGAAGATCATCATGAGAACGTTCCAGTCGATCGATGGAAGGATCTTTGTGACAGGGAGGACCTGGGCTAAGACCATTATCGTTGCTGCGCACAAAGCGACGATAGCGCGGCGCTTTGGCAGTACGATCATCAGGATGTACATTACAAGGAAGATTGCGATTGCGATTGTTTTTTGCATCAAATGCTCCTAACTAAGTTTTTTCGACTTGCTGCTGAAGACGAATCTCTGTTGGATGGAATAGCTGATAAGGAACAGGATCGTATCAACGATTGCCTTGACCAGCGTCTCCCAGCAGCCGGGGAAGAGCATGACGATGCCGGTTACGATGCCGGCGCTAAGGCACATCTGGATGATCGCGAGAAGCGCGTACTTTGTGAGGGATGTGCCTTTCGAGGCCTTGCTCTTAAAAACAAATTTGTAATTGATGAGATAGTTATATACGGCTGAGATGACTCTCGCGCCGACGGTTGCGATCGTTACATAGATCGCGGTAAATGAGTCCTTGAGAAGGAGCACCAGGAGGTGGAAGAGTAAGATGTCGATGACAAAGGACGACAAAGATGCGAAAACGAACTTGATGAACTTCCTGCCCAAGATCCTGTAGATCCTGATGGAATCCTTGAAAGGATTGAAGTGCGTCTGGTGGTTCTCTTTGGAATCATATACTGTCTTGATCGGAACCTCGGTGAGGTTATATCTGCCTGCGCACTCTAAGAGCATCTGCATCTCGTATTCGAAGCGCTCGCCCTTGCAGTCAATAAGTTCTGTCATGAACTTGAAGGGGATGCCGCGCAGGCCCGACTGGGTGTCACTGACCCTCATGCCGGCAACGTATGAGAAAACTGTGATCGTTACCGTGTTGCCGAACCAGGATTTCCACGGGATATCCTTCTTGTTGAACTGGCGGACGCCGAGGATCAGATTGTCCGGATTGGCCTTAAGAGTGTCCATTATGTTGGTGATGCACTCGGGTGTGTGCTGGCCGTCGGAATCGGCGGTGACGCAGCCCAATGCATCAGGCATGTTATCGTGGATGTATGAGAAAGCCGTCTTAAGTGCACGGCCCTTGCCGCGGTTGGGACGGTATGAGATGAGCTTTCCGCTGTGTTTGGTGATGAGCTCTTCGGCCTCTTTGAAGATCGGATCGTATTCTTCAGAAGAGCCGTCGTTAACGATGATGACAGGTCCCATGCCCTTCGCGTCAAAATCTTTGAGCAGGGCAATAAGCCTGTCGTCAGGCTCATAGGAAGGGATCACTATGGGGACAAGTGCCATTTTGTTTTCTACATCTTCTCTCATAGTGATTATCTTATCATAAAGAATCAGGCTGAC
>JAFYJX010000059.1 GCA_017537905.1 Clostridiales bacterium
AATGGTCTGGATGGACACTTCACTTGCTGACGCAGGCATTAAGTGGAAGAAAGATAATTGATAAGGGATTGATTGTTCTTATGAAGGGGTTTGGGTTACCAAACCCCTTTTTAGTTGACAAGAGAGGATTACACTATAAAATGAAAACTGTTTTCAAATTGGATACAGGGAGGCTCTGATGGGCAGAACAAAGAGTGGTTCTTATAATACTAAGCAGTCATGCGAGATCTTGAATTTCCTTAAGGATAATGCAGGATCACATTTTACGAGCCAGGAGATATCCGATCATTTCAGAGCGCAGGGTATCAATATCGGTCAGGCAACGATCTACAGACGTCTGGACCGTTTGACCACTGACGGACTTGTAAATAAATATATAATCGATGAGAAGTCTCCCGCATGTTACGAATATATCGGCACAGAGCACTGCAAGCACGGCAACTGCTATCACATGAAGTGTGAGAAGTGCGGCAAGCTCATTCATCTGTCCTGTGACGAGATTAACGAGTTTTTCGAGCACGTGTCATCTGAACACGGCTTCGTGCTCGATCCCAAGCGTACTGTATTCTACGGTATCTGCGAAGATTGTATTGAATAAATCCCTTATCAGAGCATGTTAGCTCGCTTTGTCGCTTCTTCACGTCTGTGCTTGATCACGCGTGCGCGGAAAATCAGCAATACGATGACCAGAAGAAGTATAAGTCCCGACAATACGGCGAAGGTAACTAGAATGCCCCTTACGTTGGTAAGGTTTGTAAGCTTTTGGGGGTTAACTTCTACAACACCGGCCTTTTTCTCGATGTCTATAACGAGCGTTCCGATGTGATATGTCTTGTCCGAATATATCTTGCACAGAGGCATTTCAAGAGTCTGACGGTCCTGCGAAGTGTCAATGACAGCCTTCGAAAAGTCAATCCTGTTCGTGCTTCCGAGCTGGGCTCTGTAGGAAGTCGTAGTAATATACTGATCGAGAATGATCCTCTCGTTTGCCAGGTAGAGGTTGGTATCCTTTAATAGTGAGTTGATCTGGTTGTGAGCCTCATCTACCAATGGCGTGATCTCGTTTTCCGTGATCTCGACGGTCGCAAAGGTCGAGTAACCATAATCGAAAAGCTTGATGAGGTCTGCATATCTGATATTCGAATCAGCTGCGTTAAATACACAACCTACCAATGTCCTGTTATTTTTCTTGGCTGCTGCGCAGAGTGTATATCCTGCCGAGTCAGTAAATCCTGTCTTACCGCCCAAATAGTATTCATAACCGTACTGGGTCGTGCTTACGAATTTGTTGGAATTGTTAAGTTCTCTCGCGCTGCTGTACTTGTTTGTAGCATCGATAGTGTAATTTAAGGTTTTGGCGATCTCGGTGTATTTGGTGTTTGTTACTGCTTCATTCAGGATAAGCGCCATGTCATAAGGTGTAGTGACGTTGTCGGCAGAGGAAACGCCGTAAGCTGATGAGAAGTGGGTGTGAAGACAGCCGATCTCTGAAGCTTTCTGGTTCATGAGGTCACAAAAATCGTGCTCTGATCCTGCCATGTAAATGCCGAGGACAAGGGCTGCATCATTTGCTGATTTAAGAACTGAGGCATAGATAAGGTCTTTTACGGAGATTTCTTCTCCTTCCTGAACACCTAACTTAACGTAGGTTTTAGGGATCTTTTTATTTGCTTCAGCCATTTCGGGGGTGATTGTTACAGTCTCGGTCTCGTCCAAACGCTCGAGGGCAAGGAGGATCGTCATTACCTTGGTCATGGATGCGGGTTCTTTCTGGACATCGTAATCTTTGCCCAGGAGGATGGAGCCGCTGTTAGCGTCGAAAAGGATGTAGGATGCCGCATTTACAGTTGGAGCATCCTCTAGCTGCTCGTTCAGGAGATCTGTCTTTCTCTCATTTGCAGTGATGATGCCGTCGTTAGGATCATCAGGGAAGTCCTCTGCTGATACTACTGAGCCTGCAAAAGCCCAAAAAGATGTTATTGTGAGAAGCAGTGCCGTAAAGCTTGCTGTTATCTTCTTCAAATTCAAATGCATACAATCTCCTATTCTAGAATTGACCAATACATATTATAACTTCTTGGCAAAAAAACAAATATTTGGCGTACATTCTAATTTTTAATAAAAATAAAGGGTGATTTACTGTATAATTAGCGGGTAAATGAAAAGAGGCTTTAAATGGCGATTATTAAGACTACAGCAAATGACAAAAAAGAGTTTGATTCTGCGATAAATGAGCTCAAAGAGTATTTTTCTTCCCTGGGAGCCCGTAAAGGCAGAAACTTGACATATAACGTATTAACCTATGGCTGCCAGCTCAACGAATCTGATTCCGAGAAGCTCTCGGGCATGCTCGGCTCCATGGGACTTGTTCCTTCAACGGGCGGAGAACTCGATGATGCGGATGTCATCGTCTTTAATACATGCTCTATAAGAGAGAATGCAGACAGGCATTTGTTCGGCAATCTTGGTGTATTTAAGACGCTGAAGAAGAATGACCGCGATGTTGTTATCGCAGTAGGCGGCTGCATGATGAAGGTCCCTGAGAATGTAGAGAGGATCAAGAAATCTTATCCTTATGTTGACCTTGTTTTCGATCCGCAGCAGCTCCACAGATTCCCGGTCCTCATGAGAGACGCGATCCGTAAGAATAAGCAGCTCGTAAATATCTCCGCTGATGACTATATTGCGGAAGATGACTTTTTCCCGATCGACAGAAAGAGGAAGTTCAGAGCGCTCGTGCCGATCATGTACGGCTGCAATAATTTCTGCACATACTGCATCGTTCCCTATGCCAGGGGCAGGGAGAGATCCAGAGATTTTAATGAGATCGTTAATGAGTTATCCGAACTCGCATCCCAGGGATATAAGGAAGTCATGCTTCTCGGCCAGAACGTTAATTCCTATATGGGTGAGGGCGGAGAGACTTTCGCAGACATTTTGAGGGCAGCATCTGACTTTACGGAATTCTCGAGAGTCAGATTCATGTCATCACATCCGAAGGACTTATCCGATGAAGTTATAGACATCATGGCTACAAGACCTAATGTCGAAAAGCATCTTCACCTGGCAATGCAGTCCGGCTCCAATACCGTTCTTAAGGCCATGAACAGACCTTACACGATCGAGAGATTCCAGGAGATCGTAGATACTTTCAGAGCCAAGGTCGAAGGCGGTTCGCTCACTACTGACATCATTGTCGGTTTCCCGGGCGAGACTGACGAAGATTTCGAAGAAACGCTTGTGGCAGTCGAGAAAGCAAAGTTCGATGCGGCATTTACTTTCCAGTATTCAGCAAGGCCCGGCACAAAGGCGGCAGCTTATGAGAACCAGATCCCTCAGGATATTGTGACTGAGCGTTTCGGAAGACTTACTGAATATACTAACCGCTATGCCGAGGAATCCAATCTGAAGCTTGTCGGAAATACCATGGAGGTCCTGATCGAAGGCATCAGCAAAGCCGGTGACATGACATTCTCCGGCAGGACCATTACTAACCATCTTGTTAACTTCACTATTCCTGAAGAACTCGGCATTGAGATTGGCCCCGATTATCTCGAGGGCAGGCTCTGTGAGGTCAGGATAGACCGTGCAAGACCTTATTCTGTTGACGGTATCCTCGTCAGCTTGAAGGGAGAATAACCGTGACTGATAACAACGGTTTTGATGAGAATAACGTAAAAGCTGCAGGCCAGTTCCCGATGAGCCTCTCAGACTTGAAGCCTGAAGAGTTGTCTCCCATGATGCAGCACTATGCCGAGATGAAGGCTAAGTGCCAGGATTCGTTCCTGTTATACAGGCTCGGCGACTTCTATGAGATGTTCTTCGACGATGCTGTTAAAGCAGCTAAGATACTGGAACTCGCACTTACCAGAAGAGACTGCGGTTCAGGATACAGGGCACCTATGTGCGGTATTCCTTTCCATGCATATTCTTCTTATGCGAACAAACTCGTTTCTTCAGGCTACAAGGTCGCCATCTGCGAACAGTTAGAAGACCCTTCTGTTGCAACGGGTCTTGTTAAGCGAGGAATTATTAAGATCTTAACGCCTGGTACGATCACCGAATCCGGCGGGCTCGAAGACCGTAAGAACAACTTCCTCATGAGCATTTACTGTGTCGGTTCGCAGTTCGGTGTTGCATGTGCTGATATCTCGACAGGCGATTTTGAAGCCACACAGCTGACGCTCACGGATAACGGTGAGCACCTGATAAATCTCATCGGCAAATATTCTCCTTCGGAGATCATCTATAATTCGAATTTCGAATCCACGCCGGAGATGCAGGCGATAAGGACAGGTACGGATATCGCTCTTACGAGAAGAAGCGACAGGGATTTCTCGGAGAGTGTTTTCAAGAACAGCGGTGCGGCAGTACAGGATGCCAAGCTTTTCACGAATCCCGAAATGATGTATTGCGCATGCGCAGCCCTGATCCTCTATGCTGAAGAGACACAGACTGACAAAGTCACTTACCTTGATGTCGTAAGATGCTACAAGATCTCCGATACCATGGAGCTTGATATCGCTACTCGTACGGGCTTGGAGCTCACTTCCACGATCAGGACTAAGCAGAAGAAGGGTTCGCTCCTCTGGGCTATCGACCGTACTAAGACTTCGATGGGCGCAAGACTCTTGAGAAAGTGGGTCGAAGAGCCCCTTATTTCCGTCAAGGCCATCAACAGAAGGCTTGATGCAGTCGAAGAAGCAAAAGACAAATACATGGCACGTCAGCAGATAATGGAGGGCTTATCCGGTCTTTACGATATCGAGCGTCTCGCGGGCAAGGTATCGCTCGGCACATGTAATGCCAGAGATCTGTTGTCTCTTCGTAATTCACTAAGAAAGATCCCGTTTGTCAGGGAAGGCTTAGAGGAGTTCTCGAAGGGCATGTTCAAAGAGATCAAGATGTCCATGGATCCTCTTACGGATATTGCTGACCTCCTCGAAAAGTCTATCAACGAGGATGCTCCCGTTACAGTTAAAGACGGTGACATCATCAAGCGCGGCTATAATGCAGAATGCGATGAACTATACGATCTCGCAAAGAATGCCAAGGAATATATCCTCCAGCTCGAGAATAACGAGCGCGAGAGGACCGGAATAAAGACCCTGAAGATCGGCTATAACAAGGTCTTCGGTTACTTCATCGACATCCCGAGATCACAGTCTGACAAGGTTCCTGAAGAGTATGTCAGAAAGCAGACTCTCGTAAATAACGAGCGTTACATCACGCCCCAGATAAAGGAGCTTGAAGATAAGATCGTATCAGCTTCTTCACGCCGAATTGCCCTGGAATATGAGCTCTTTACGGAAGTCAGAGAAAAGGTCTGTGCCGTATCGGATAAGCTTTTCGGAACAGCAAGGGCGATCGCTCAGACAGACGTTATTACTTCACTTGCAGAACTTGCTGAAGTCGAAAATTACGTTAAGCCTGTAATTGACGATTCCGAGATCATTGAGATCAAGGGCGGAAGACATCCTGTAGTTGAGCAGATGATGAGGTCTTCCCACGAGACATTCGTTCCTAACGATATATCGATGGACGATGAGAAGCGCCTTATGGTGCTTACAGGTCCTAACATGGCCGGTAAATCAACGTTCATGAGGCAGACGGCGTTAATCGTCCTTATGGCTCAGATTGGATCTTTTGTTCCTGCCAGAAGCGCGAAGATCGGCCTTGTTGACCACATCTTTACGAGGATCGGCGCTTCGGATGACATCTCTACCGGTCAGTCAACATTCATGGTCGAGATGAGGGAAGTATCTTACATCCTTAAGAATGCTACGCGTAAGAGCCTCCTGCTCCTTGACGAAGTAGGAAGAGGCACGAGTACATACGACGGCCTCTCTATCGCATGGGCTGTAATCGAATACATAATCGATCCCAATATCCTTTATGCGAGAACGATTTTTGCAACACATTACCACGAGCTTAACCAGCTTGAGCGCCTTAACAGAGGCGTATATAACAACCATGTCGAGGTCAAGGAAGAAGGCGACAGCGTAACGTTCCTTCATAAGATCTCTGAAGGCGGCACTTCCGACAGCTACGGTATCGAAGTTGCGAGACTCGCAGGGCTTCCTGCTGACGTTCTTAAGCGCTCAAATGCAATCCTTTCGGAACTCGAGAGGATAGGAAAGTTTAAGGTCAAGGGCAACCGCGAGACATTGGGAAATGATGAAGAACTCTCTAAAGATGTTATGCCCGGACAGGAATCTTTCTTCAATCCTGACAATGTCGTTTACAGAAAAGAAGACAAGATCCGTCAGACGTTAAGGGATCTCGATCCTACGAGATTAACTCCGATCGAAGCCATGAACATACTCTATGAATTGAAGCAGAAGTGCCAGGAGGAAGACATTGGGCAGGATTAATATACTTGATACCAAGACTGCCAATGCCATCAAGGCCGGCGAAGTCATTGAGCGTCCCGTATCCGTTGTAAAAGAACTTATCGATAATTCGATAGACAGCGGTGCGACCAGAGTTACAGTCGAATTTGCAGGCGGCGGAATCTCTCTTATCCGCGTGTCTGACGATGGCTGCGGAATGGACAGGGAAGACGCTGAAAAGTCATTCCTCATCCATGCGACATCCAAGCTTCATTCGATCGAAGATATCTATTCTCTCTCAACAAATGGATTCCGCGGTGAGGCGTTAGCTTCTATCGCAGCGTGTTCTGACGTAACTCTTACGACCTGCATCAAGGGCGAAAAGACAGGAACCAGAGTCGTCTATGAAGACGGTTCCCTTAAAGGCGTTTACGATAATCCCGAATGTGTCGGAACCACGGTCGAGGTCAGAAATCTTTTTAAGAACCTTCCTGCGAGATATAAGTTCCTCAAAAAAGATTCAACTGAAGGAATGTATATAACCGGTCTTATAGAAAAGATCGCCGTTATTGCTCCTGAGATTTCCATAAAACTCATCAAGGATGGTGCTACGCTGTTTACCACACCGGGTAACGGCTCGTCTCTGGATGCCGTATATGCGGTTTACGGTAAAGAAACCGCCCAAGCACTTGTGCCCGTAAGCTTCAAATATGAAGGCGGCAGGGTGGAAGGCTTTACCGGACTTACTTCATTTGTAAGGGGCAACAGAGGCCTTCAGGTCGTATACGTAAACGGCAGACTGATACACAGCAAGACTGTTTCTGCCGCTATTGATGAAGCATATAAGAATGCTGTCATGAAGAACAAATTCCCTATCTGTTTCCTCATGATCTACTGCGAGCCGGGCACGGTTGATGTCAACGTCCATCCGCAGAAATCTGAAGTCAAATTCAGCAATGACGGTGATATCTTCAGACTCGTATATCACGGAATAAAAGATGCCCTGACAAAGAGCGGTGAAGCTGGAATGACTTTCGCAGGAATCGCCGAGAAGGTCGAAGAAGAATCAAATTCCGGAACACAGCTCCGCTATGATTTCTCTGCCGCAGCCGCACCGAAATCGACTGCCAGACCATCGCAGACGCCTGCCGCTACTCATAAACTTGAGCCCCAGGGAAGTCCTGTGCAGGCTAATAAACTCCTTCAGATCTTATCTGAATTTAAGCCGGACATTGAAGCTCTAAAGGAGTCGACCTCTGAGCCTTCATCTAAGCCGGAAGTAACTGTTGATGAGCCTATTGAAGCAGCACCTGCTCCTGCAATTATCGATGACGTCCAGGAGAACAGGACGCTTACCGATATCGACAGACTTGCAGCTGCAAGCTTTGTGGGAATTATCTTTTCGACATATATCATTCTGCAGAACGAAGATGTCTGCTTTATCGTTGACCAGCATGCTGCCCACGAGCGTGTGCTCTATGAGGAATTTATGGTAAAGAAAAAGCCCGGTGCCACACCTGCGGTAGAGCAGGTTTTAACACCGCAGATAATCACGCTCTCATGGGAAGATTACAGCTTCGTTGAAGATAATATAGACAGGTTCAAAGATAACGGCTTTGAATTGGAACTCTTGGGTGACAGGCAGATCGCCGTAAGAACCGTGCCTCTCGGAAAAGCCGGAAAGCAATCCGAAGTCTTTGGCGCAATCCTTACGGATCTTAAGCGCGAAGTTCCGTCCAAGTCTGAGATCTGGTATCAGCTAATTCAGACTACGGCTTGTAAGGCTGCCGTCAAAGCCGGTGACAAGCTCACTGAACAGGAAGCGATGAAGCTTATCGAATCTCTTTCGAAGCTTGAAGATCCATATCACTGCGCTCACGGAAGGCCGACTTTCTTTACTGTCTCCAAGAAAGATTACGAGAAAAACTTCAAGAGAATAGTCTGATGAATACGTCTTTCCCTATATTCGAAAAGTATTCTTATATACCGATAATCGCAGGACCCACTGCGAGCGGCAAGAGCGCGCTCGCGCTTGAGATCTGCAGGATTGCTGACGGCGAGCTCGTTTGCGCTGATTCGATGCAGATATATAAGGAACTTGATGTAGGAACAGCCAAAGATACCAAGGAAGAGATAGGTGATGTTCCGCACTATATGACAGATATAGTAGAACCCGGCACCAATTTCTCGGTTTATGACTATGTAAGCACCGCAATACCTGTGATCAGGGACATTCTCGAGAGAGGTAAGCTTCCTGTCGTATGCGGCGGTACCGGCCAGTATATTTCATCGCTTCTTTACGGACTTGATTACGGAACGGGTGATGAGGAGGCTGAGATCAAGGCGACAAAAGAGCTCACTGATAAATTTGAGAAAAACGGAATAGATCCGCTCTATACAAGGCTTAAGGATATCGATCCTGAAGCTGCTTCGAATATCGATCCGAATAACACCAGGCGCGTGATAAGAGCTCTTGCCGTTTATGATGCGCTGGGAATTACTTTTACTGAGAAGAATAAACAGTCAAAGGCAAGCGGCCCCGAATTCCCGTTCAAGGTCTTTATGATCGATTGGGACAGAGAAGGACTTTATGACCGGATCAACAGAAGAGTCGGGATCATGATAGATAACGGCCTGGTCGATGAAGCCAAAAGACTGCTCGGAAAGAACGTCGACAGAAAATCCACATGCTGGCAGGCGATCGGTTATAAAGAAATGCTGAAGTACCTTGAGGGAGAGGAAACTCTCGATCAGGCAGCAGACAGGATCAGGATAGGCACAAGACATTATGCAAAAAGGCAGCTCACTTGGCTCCGCAGCATGGGAGAAGACGTAACGCCTGTTAAGCCTGATGATCCTGAAATCAACGCCAGAATCGTTTTAAATCTTTGTAAAAACAAATAAAAAGTGTGCCGAAAATTATCATTCGGCACACTGTAAATCTTTATTGTTAAAATCAAGAAAATTTCAATACTGGTCTCAATTTTTGCCCGAATTGCAGATTTTGCTTGAAATCCGTGGCAGAGCCCTCATAATAAGAGTACACACTCAAACGGAGGGAGGTAGTTAATCAATTGAATAACGATGTAAACCAACTACCTTGCCCAGGATCCTGCAACCTTCCGAATTAAACGGAATCGGTGAATATTCATCATTCTCAGGAAAGAGATAGGGAATACCGTTCTTTTTGCCAAATCTCTTAACAGTAGCTTCATCCTCGATCAAAGCAGCTATAATGTCACCTTCTTCACAGGTGTTCTGTTTGCGCACTATAATCAGATCTCCATCAAGAATATGGGCATTGATCATACTGTTACCACGGACTTTAAGCATAAAAGCTTCGGAATCCCCGATCAGAGATTTACTTACAAGGAATGATTCACTGTAGTCCTCATGAGCGAGTATCGGGATACCTGCTGTAATCTTACCTACTACCGGAACCTTTCTGAAACCGGCCAATTCAGTAACACTGGCAGAAGCGGAGTAATCAGCGGAAATATCATCGGTACCTTGCTTAATTACAATAGCTCTTCTCAGTCCAGGTCTATATTCGATCCTGCCCTGACTGTCGAGTTGTTTCAGATAAGTATGTACCGAGGAAGTGGACTTAAGTCCGACACCGGCGCAGATATCACGCACCGAAGGCGAGATCTGTTTGTTGTTAATGTAATCACAAATATAGTTATAGACGCGTTCTATAGTCTTCTTGTCGTTTGACTGCATGGTGTCCCTCCAAACATATTTTCTTTTATATTACCATTTCTGGTTACCGTGTCAAACGTTTGTTCACGGAAAATAGATATGATCGTGATAAAGGAGAAATTATTATGGAGAAAAACGATAACACAAATTACAACAGAATCAACAGAGACGAAGCTATTGAGAATGCAACGACATTTGAAGAAGCCAGAGCAATTATAGTTTCCAGACTTAATGCACTTCGCAGCGATCTTTCGGACAAATCTCCTGTAGAGGATACGATAATTGCTGAGATCTGCCGTGCCAGGGAAGATAAGAAGCAGAGCCTTATGGATCTTTATGCCGGTTATTTTGCTCCGTGCAAAGTAACTGATCCGGCATACAAGCCCAAGGCTCAGGGTGATATGAGCGAACTGATGATCAATTTCTCTGAGGGCTATAAGGCATTTATTAACTCTCTGGAGGAACAGTACGTTAACAGCATTATCAAAAGGAGACGCGCAACGATCCTTCTGAACAGGATGCTCTCGATCAAGATGCCATGTGCATTGATAATGTATCTTTATTACTATAAGCATATGGATGTCGAAGAAGTAAAGGATCTGCTCTATATGAGCCGGGCAACTTTCTACAGACTGAAGTCATATGCGATCAATGCTATCACCAAGCTTTATTATCCTTCAGATATGAAGAAAAATGATGACGATGATGATAATGGCGGCGATGATGACAATGACGGCACTACACCGTCTTTTGAAACTGCCTAACTATCAGACTTCTTACTTTCTGCAAACAATGCTATAATCGCCTTTAAGGTAAATTCATATGGCATTGAATCAGGACGAAAGAAACACAGATTCTATATCATCATCAAGCAATGTGAGCAGCGTTGTGCTTGATTTCCTGGGCTGTGCTTACCGTGCTACGGTAAGGCTTATTAAGGGGCTTCCATCAAGATTCCTGGCTTTTGTTAAGCGTAAGATAAAGGAATATAAAAGCAGACCCAAGAGAAAAGACATCAGCCGTGTTTATGTTGTTGTAGGTTACACGACCAAAAAGCGTGTCGATGAGAAGTTCAATGCCGAGAGACGTATGATGATCATAAGAAGAGGTCTTCTTGTTCTTATATTCATATTAGTTCTCTTAATTGGTCTCGACAGATTGACCGGAGTTATTAACTACGGAGAATTGTCCCAGATATTCGGAATCGATGAGTGGGGAGAGGTCGTAGAGAACGATCCTTTCGAAGACAGAACAACGGAAAGCACGGCTCAGGTTATATCAGAATCCGTTAATTCCTGACAGCTTCAGACAGTAGAATTAAAAAACGTTGATAAAATGAAAGTTCGCAAATGCGAACTTTCATTTTTAATTGCCTATTGAAATTACGAAAGTCTTGTAATACTATACATAACGATTGGTTTAAACTAGGTTGGTTAACCTAAGCTTTCAGTCTACAAAATGAAATTTTAGCCCAGCGAACTTGCAAAATCTGTTCCGGGCAGAAGAAAGGTGGAAATCTTATGGATTACAAGATTGAGAATGAGTATCTTAACGATCTCATGCAGAAGGTTATGATCAGAAATGCAGGCGAGCCTGAATTCTTCCAGGCAGTATATGAGTTCCTTAACTCTATCGCTCCCGCACTTCCTACACACCCTGAGCTTATTGAGAAGCAGGTTCTTGAGAGAATCGTTGAGCCTGAGCGTCAGATCATGTTCAGAGTAGCTTGGATCGATGACAAGGGCAGAATTCAGGTTAACCGTGGTTACAGAATTCAGTTCAACAGCGCTATCGGACCTTACAAGGGCGGTTTGAGACTTCACCCCTCTGTTAACCTCAGCATCCTTAAGTTCCTCGGCTTCGAGCAGATTTTCAAGAATTCCCTTACAGGTCTCCCTATGGGCGGCGCTAAGGGTGGTTCAGACTTCGATCCTAAGGGCAAGTCTGACAACGAAGTAATGGCTTTCTGCCAGAGCTTCATGCGTGAGCTTTACAGACATATCGGACCTGACCTCGATGTACCTGCAGGCGACATCGGAACAGGTGCAAGAGAGATCGGCTTCATGTTCGGTCAGTACAAGAAGATCGTTAACGAGTTCTCCGGCGTTCTTACAGGTAAGAAGCTCAGCTTCGGCGGCTCCCTCGCAAGAACAGAGGCTACAGGTTATGGTCTTTGCTACTTCGTAAATGCACTCCTTACAGAGAAGATGGGCACATCTTTTGCAGGCAAGACAGTTGTTATCTCCGGTTCAGGTAACGTTGCTATCTATGCTACAGAGAAGGCTCAGCAGCTCGGCGCTAAGGTCGTTGCACTTTCTGACTCCAATGGTTACATCTATGATCCCGAGGGTATCAAACTTGATATCGTTAAGGACATCAAGGAAGTTAAGAGAGGCAGAATCAGCG
>JAFYJX010000010.1 GCA_017537905.1 Clostridiales bacterium
CTGGAAGTTATCGCTTCCGTATTCCTTGGAGCTAGCCTAATAATACTTGGTGGCTATGGAGTTCGCAATATTGCAGAAGATACCAAATGAAAATCATTTGGTTGTGCAAGTTGCACAATGCTTGGTATATCAAAGTGTTGCCATTTTATGAATAATGGCTTAAAAGCATTGATTTATATGTCTTTGAGGTTACAAAATCAGAACAAATCAGAAATTGAAGTAATGCCCGCTTTCGCAAGCAGACTGATCACCAGCATGATGATTCCGGCCATGAGAACGCCGAGAACAACTGCCTTGGTAGTCTTCTTAAGATCGAAGTCGAGCATGGAAGCTGCAAGAGTTCCTGTCCACGCGCCCGTGCCGGGAAGCGGTATTCCTACAAACAGCATCAGCGCGATAAATGCACCGTGCTTCTTGGAATTAGCCGTAAGCTTCTTACCGGCCTTCTCGCCCTTCTGGAGGATCCACTTAAAGATTCCGCTGCCATGTTTCCATGTGCTTCCCCATTCAAGGATCTTTCGAGCAAAAAGGTAGATAAAAGGAACAGGGATCATGTTACCGACAATACAAACTGCCAAAGTAATATATTCATTCAATCCGAAATATGTAACTCCGATCGGAACTGCTCCACGAAGCTCAATGATCGGAACCATAGAAATGAAAAAGACCAGAATGTATTTAACTATTGTCGGCATAAATTACCCTCCACACCGCAATAATTTAACACATAACGGCCTGAAAAAACAAATCAAATTCAGATGATCTTGTCCTTATTAAGAAAAGACCTGATCTCGTCTCTCATGTGATACATCTTCTGCACGCTGTTCTCGAGGAAGTAATAGTGCATGACATATCCGATCGTAAGGCCGAAGAATATCAATACCAGAAGGATCCCTGCGATAAGAAATTCCGTAGGAAGTACGAAAAGGCAGTAGATCTCAAAAAGGAGCCATGTAGCAAAAGCCAGCGTTACCAGCAGGTGGATAAGCCTCTCGTGCTGGAAATATGAGATCTTGGTCTCGAATTCCGATAAGACTTCAGAAGTCTTCTGCGAAGGAGCATTCTTCATCTCTTCATCAATATATTTCTGTACGGCATTCATCGTCTCTAAAACATATTTTTTCATAAGAAGAACCTCCGGTTGATGTAATTTATTACCTGCCTTTTATTCTTTGTCCATTCAGGAGCAATTAAGCTCTTCTTCGGACCGTCGCCCGTAAACCTGTGGACTACGGCGTTTTCAGGAAGAAGCTTTATCGCTTCTTCCACAATATCAAAATACTCCTCCCGGCCTAGTATCTCAACTTTATTGTCCGTGTAGAGCTTTTCAAGAGGCGTATTCGCGAGCACATAAAGGCACGTGAATTTATAACCGTAACTTCCGGAATCTACAGCAAGTTTTACTGTGTCCATCATCATTTCGCGCGTCTCGCCGGGAAGCCCGAAAATAATATGCGTTATTACATTTGCGCCGATTTCTTTCAGCGCTCTTACCGCATCAACATATTCTCTTGTCTCATAACAGCGGTTGATCAGAACACCCGTCTTATCGCTTGCAGTCTGAAGTCCGAGTTCGACAAAAAGAGGCATTCTGTCTGCCTGTTTCTTAAGGACGGCAAGTATGTCAGGGCCTAAACAGTCAGGCCTTGTTGCTATCGAGACAGCTTCGATGCCGTCGCAGGATGAAGCTTCGGAAAGCGCATTTTCGAGATAACCTGGGGCACAGTATGTATTAGTAAAACTCTGGAAATATGCTATATATCCGGCGTTATCTCCGGCCTTGTCCCTGACCTGGGCTATGGCTTTCCTGATCTGTTCCCTGACCGAACAGCCTGAAGCCGAAAACTCGCCGGAACCGCCTTCGGAGCAGAAGATACATCCGCCCGTGCCCTTGCTGCCGTCCCTGTTGGGACAGGTAACGTTCAGGGATATAGAGGCTTTGTACATCTTGTGTCCAAACAAGTCCCTGAAATAACGGTTCGCGGTGATCATCAGAACTCGTCCTCCGGATGAAAAGGATCTTCAACTATCTTAGCAGGTTTATTCTCTTTTGACGCATATTCTGCTTCAGCAGCGCTCTTGATCACGCTGGTCCCGTAACGTCTGTTTATGTCATCGATCGCTTTGTTGAGCCTCTCGTCCCTCTCGCTCTTTTTGGCTTCCTGGAAGATCGACATCTGTTCGCCGCTGTCCGATCTTACGAGCTTGGTGCATCTTACTCCGATACTTCTTACGCCCTTGTTCCAGTCGTATGAACCTTTGAAAAGGTCTCTTGCGGCTGTATAGATATCCTTCGCATCATCGGTCGCCCTGTAGAGGATGCTCTGTTTCTCGTAGATACCAAGATCCCTGTCTCTTACGGTTATCTGAACGACGGTTCCTTTAAGACCGTGTTTGCGAAGTCTTCCTGCGACGCTCTCTGACAGCATATGAAGTGTCCTCTCGATCTGTCTGTCTGATGTCATGTCTTCAGCAGTAGTCGTGGAGTTGCCGACAGATTTCGGAATGCGCTTATAACCTGATTCCGCAACAGGCGCATCATCTAATCCGTTCGCGTATTCCCACAAGGCAATGCCGGCTTTCCCAAGATAACGGTTAATGAATTCACCGTCGGTCTTCGCGAGATCGCCTATCGTCTTAACGTTGATCTTCGAGAGTTTATCGGCAGTGTGCTTTCCGACGAAAAGCAGGTCAGATACCGGCAGCGGCCATATCTTCTCCTGCCAGTTTTCATCTGTAAAAACAGTTGTCGCATCAGGCTTTTTGTAGTCGCTTCCGAGCTTTGCGAAAACCTTGTTGAAGCTGATACCTATTGAACATGTCAATTTGAATTCTTCCCTGACCCTGTTCCTTATCTCGAGAGCGACCTCTTCTGCCTCTTCGTAACCGGAAACGATACCCGTCATATCAAGCCAGCATTCATCAAGGCCGAAGGGCTCAACCCTGTCGGTATATTCCGAATACATCTCACGGAGTCTCTTAGAATAAAATTCATACTTCTCGTGATGGGCATCGACAAGGACCAGATCAGGACATTTTGCCTGCGCCTGCCAGATGGCTTCCGCGGTCTTGATCCCATATTTTTTTGCAGGCTCGTTCTTGGCGAGGATTATGCCGTGTCTGACCTTCGCATCGCCGGCGACCGCCATCGGGACATCCCGAAGTTCCGGTCTCGAGATCATCTCGACCGAAGCAAAATAGCAGTTCTGGTCAATGTGAAATATGATGCGCTTCATGGCTGATATATTATCACGAACCGAACATATTTTCTATATTTGCGCACTTTCACTTAAATATGACTATTTTTCTTTGTAACTTATTGCATTTAACTATATAAAACTGATTTGACTTGTTGTATACTATGCTCGTGATAAAATCAAAAAATCACAATTATGTAAAACAGCAATCCTGGTGTCTCGCTGATAGTTTTTGTAATTGTGATGGTAAGAACAAAAAGTAAATATTAACTGGGGAGGTATTTTAATGGCTAAGCAAAAAGTATTTCTTGTTGATGATGACAGCGACATCCTGGTTCTCAACCGCGATTTCCTCGAGAGCGAAGGATATGACGTAGTAACAGCAGCTTCATGCGCTGAGGCACTTGAGAAGATCAAACTTCACAGTTTCTCATGCATCGTTCTGGATGTTATGCTTCCTGACGGAAGCGCTTTTGATCTTGCACCCAAGATCAAAGAGTACACAGACTGCCCTATCATCTTCCTTACAGCTAAGGATCAGCAGGAAGACGTTATCAATGGATTTAAGGTCGGAGCTGATGACTACATCACAAAGCCTTATTCACTTCCTGAGCTCAGCCTCAGAATCAATGTTCACATTAAGCGTAATATGAAGAGCGAAGGATTCCTCGTAGAGTATCCGCCTCTCCGTATCAATATCAAGACTCGTGAGGTTACTCTCAAGGAGAAGCCTCTGCATCTTACAAACCGTGAGTTTGATATCCTCTGCCTCCTTGCAGAGACACCGAACGTTATCGTTCCTTTCACAAGGATCTATTCCCACGTTTGGGGTGACGATTCTCCGTGCGACAACCACCTCGTAATGGTTAACATCTCTTACTTAAGAAAGAAGATGGAAAAGATCGCACCTGAGATCACATTTGTTAAGACCGAGTGGGGTATCGGTTACTCTTTCGCTTACCCGCCGGTAAAGAACAGCATGAACACTCAGTTCTGATCTTAAAATTCAAATTCACTGAATGCGGGGCTATTCATAGTCCCGCTTCATCATTTTCGGGAAACCAAGGAATAAATGGCTCAATACAGGCACAGCAGATTAGTAAGCTTAAAGCTCGCGGGCGCTGATGGTCGCGGAAGGACCTTCGGCGGAACTATGCTTGCCTTTATTTTCGCTTTGCTCCTCGTGCTCGTTATCGCGGGGATCATCAGCATCGGCATTACTTTCACGACCGATTCGACTCCCTATTATGATGAGAGTAAAGGAACGCTCATCTTAAGCGATGCTCTTGCACTCGACGGGCCTTACAGCAGTCACGTAACGAGCGGCTGGACTTTTGTACCTAACGTAACACCGGACACTGTAAAAACGAGCCTCGAGCATGCCGTAAATACCGGTCGCAGTTCCGGAAAATATTCCTGGGCTTCATCCGTTCTGACCAACCACAGGGTCTATGCCGAGAAAGTCGGCATCAATGACACATGGCGCGGCTGGTTCGATTACAGGACTTCAGCAGAATGGAAGAATTCGAACAAAGCGCCTGAGTACCAGCACTTTATCGTTGAGGGAAAGGATTGTTACAGCGCAGCTTATATCGGTCATTTCGAGTGCAACGAAGATATAAATTCACTGTCTCTGACGTTCCACAAATTTAACGGCATAGCATGGGTCTTCTGTAACGGCGAATTCGTCCAGATGATAGGCGACAGAACGCCGGTCTTCAATCTGAAGGCTTTCGCTGATTACTGCACACTGATTCCCGAAGACGGAAAACTGGATATCGTAATAGTTATTACCACCACGCCCAAGGTTGCCAACCCGGGTCTTCTTTCAGAACCTATCATTGAGACCAGAGTAGCTAACGATGTCCGCACGGCCCTGACCGCAGGCCACTTCGCTATCGTTACCCTGCTGTTTTTGGTAGCGCTCGGCGTCGGTTCCAACATCATTCTCGGAGCAACAAAGAACAAGAAACTCTTCTTTGCTTTCTTTGTAAGCTTTATGGCGATCCTTTTCTACTATCTTGACGACTGCCGCTTCATTTCCGTCGACAGCCATATAAGAGCTGATATAAGATTCGTTCTTATAATCATTGCCTCGAGCGCCGCATTTATAGAGAACACACAGTTCTTTGCCGGTTCAAAGCCTCAGAAAAAGTATGCCCTGCTCAGGAAGGCACATCATATCGTGCTTGCAATCGGAGGCTCACTTATAATCGCCTACTTCATCTGCGATATCATTTACGGACTGTTGTCTCCTGAATTCGTTGCAGTTACGTTCGCGATATCTACGGTCCTTCTTTCGATCTTTATTAACCTTTTCTTCTATAACAAAGAGAACCAGAGGATCCTTCTCTGGGCGTTGATGTTCAGTCTCATGTTCTTTGTCCTCTATCTGTCCATCCTCCTGGACAGCATGGTCGTCTTCACGATCCCAACATACAGTCTGATATTCGTAGTATTCACTTTCATCGCGGAGATCGCGCTCGTATCTTCCTACATTACGCAGCAGCGTGAACTCAACAGAAGCGCTGCAGTATTGAAGCGTCAGGTAAGAGAAAAGACCGTATTCATCTCAGAGATCAACCGCGATCTCGTGCTTACCAACAAGAGACTTTTGGAAGGTGAAGCAGCCCGTAAAAACGTATTAAGCAATGTTTCCCACGACTTAAGGACTCCTATCACGGCTATCAGAGGATATGCAGAGCTCATGCTCTCTGCCCAGGATAATCTGACTCTCGAGCAGCGCAATTCTTATCTGAGCAATATCGTAAGAAGATCAGAACAGATGGAAAGGATCGTAGCCGACATCATGGAGCTTACCAGAATGGAATCCTCCGACTCCGATTTCCACTTTACTTCCGTATCCATCTCCGAGATGTTGGACGAACTTGTCGTAATGTATTCGATGGATCTGGAAGATACCGAAAAGCATCTGTCATTAGAACTGCCTCCGAGAGATTCCCTTATCGTAAAGGCAGATCCCGCAAAGCTCTCGAGAGTTTTCGAGAACCTCATTTCCAATGCCATCAATTACACCGGAGCACAGGACAATATCGTCATCAAGGCATGGCGCACCGGTGATCTCTCCCATATAGCTTCCCAGAAGATCCATGTAACCGTTGAGGATAACGGTATCGGTATTCCCGAACAGGATATTCCGAGGATCTTTGACCGTTTCTACAGAGCCCACAACTCCGGCGTCAATATCAAAGGAACCGGCTTAGGCCTTGCCATCGTTAAACTCATCTGCGACAAGCACGATGCGGAGATCAAAGTAACGAGCAAACTTGGCGAAGGAACTACTTTCGAGGTCATCCTCTCAGCAACTTACTGATCTGATAAAAACACGGAAAATAAAAGAGGTTATCCCTAATGGAGATAACCTCTTTTTGATTGACTTTTCTGACCGGATCAGCCCTTGGACTGGAAGTAGTTGTTGATCTCTTCTACGAGAGCGTCGCAATCCATGCCGTGAACCATGCAAGCCTCTTCGATTGTCTCGCCGGAAGCAAGAGCGCAGCCGAGGCAGTGAAGGCCGGAAGCCATAAGGATAGGAGCGATGCCTTCATCCTGCATTACAACATCTCCGATAATAGTATCTTTAGTAACGATCATATATATTCCTCCAATTGGTTTTTTGCACTACAAGCATACACTATCAGGCAGAATAAATCTTGTATCAAAACGACATTTATTATCATTTGCCACTCTCATAGTATTAGTTAATGCGAAGACAATGTGCCCAAAGTGTCCGTCATTTCCTTTGATTGCCAAATGTTTTCAAACATTTTTGCGAATTTTGGTGTGAAAACTATTGACTTCTTTTTTACTTAAATCAATAATGAAATTACTTAAAAATAAAGCCTTTTTAGCGGCTAATACAGGAGGAAACCACATGAACAAGTCACAGCTTATTGACAAGATCGCAAAAGATGCAGGCCTCAGCAAGAAAGATGCAGAAGCAGCTCTCAAGGCTACCCTCGGTGCTATTGAAGGTGCTCTCGTAAAGAATGACAAGGTCGTTCTCGTTGGCTTCGGCACATTCAAGACAAAGAAGCTCGCTGCTAGAAGCGGCCGCAACCCTGCTACAGGCGATAAGATTAAGATCGCAGCTTCAACAGTTCCTACATTCAAGGCAGGAAAGTCACTTAAGGATAAGGTTAACGCTAAGAAGGGCAAGAAGAAGTAATTCTTACGTATATCTGAATTCTATAAGGCTCCGTGGTTCACGGAGCCTTTTTTAATCCAGCGGATCCAGATATCCCAGCCTTCTCTCTATCCTCGACTGTATGCATCTTAATGCTGCGCGGCTCCTCATATTCTTAAGGCAGCTCTTCGTTATCGCATACCTCACGTCGCGTTCCGACTGTTCTAATGTAAGGCCGAACACTTTGCCCGTCTCGCAATAAAGCGATTTCATCGTTGTCGGAAGCGGCAGATGATTGGAAAATGAATCAAAGAGAGACTTGTGAATAAGGATCGTCCCGATATGCGACATGTCAAAGCCGTACTCTCTTAAGACTGACTTGACGCATAATTCCAGATAGCTCTCAGCCGGATCCAGATCGGTCTGTGTGCGCGGTCTGAGGGACGTCACCCTGCCTGCAGCTTCCTTTCTGTTGTATCTCCCGTCAACTATGTAATGAAGGACTCCAGATTCATCTTCGACTGAGATAACACCCTTCTCGCGAAGCAGGGTATTGATGTTCTCTAAAAGGCTTAAGTCACTGCATATGACATTCATCTCGACTGTACCGCTTCTTATAGCTCTGTTCTCCATGGATCGTTCACCTCCTTGTTTGGTAAGAAAAGTGTACGACGGAAAACACAGCTTGCGGGTGCAAGTTGCTGCAAATTGAAAAAAAGGGGTCAAAAATGAGACTATTTGGCAAAAATTGAGACTGGAAAGTTATTTACCCGTTCTCTTTAGATGCATCTTCGTCTGAACCGGACTGGGTCTCTTCGACAGTTTTGATCTCTACCGTAAACGAGGAGTAAGGCGTGTGCTTAACTCTGACAGTATCACCTTCCTGAAGAGAATTATGGATCGGATTAAGGAAGTAATGCTGTCCATCTATAACGAAGTAATTCTTCATGAAGCCGATCTTCTCGACAGTGCCGGTATCGTAATAGTAATTGCCGTTGATCATGCTGTTGATATCCATAAGTCTCGGCGCAGTATATTTGACGATATAGGCGATCGCTGCAAGCGCAAAAATGATCGGGAAGAAATATAAGATGGCATGCTTCGTTTTCTTTCTTCTGTTGCGTCCGGCAGCAATACAGGTAAGCATTATAAAGATGCCCGTTATCACCAGATGCATTGCCACATTCACAATAAAGTAACGCATGAAGTATCCTTTACTCCTCGTATTCTTCCGCCGGTATAACAGCTATGAAATCCGCTGCTATATCCTGTTCGTCATAAGGCACGTCAGAACATATCTGGAACTCATAACAGATCCCTAGAAGATATGGTCTTTCCCTGCCCGCATTTCCGAAATAACGGTCATAGAAACCGCCGCCGGCACCAAGTCTTATACCTTCTTCATTATAAGCAAGCGCCGGGAGCACGACAACATCAATGTCTCCGGGCATGACCGGAACATCTGATTTCGGTTCTTTTATTCCAATAGAAGATACATCAAATTCGTCGTCAGAAAGGCTCTTGCAGTCAACGAAGATCATCTCGTCATTTACTATCTTCGGGAAACAGCATGTGATGCCCTGATCCATGAAATACCGGGCGAGACCGTCTGCCGGAACCTCTCCGTTATATGCCCTGTAAAGAGCGATCCTCTTTGCTTTCTTAAGCTTTGATCTGAGCTCGGGATCATCTATCGCAGCAACAAATTCCGGAAGTGTTCTGTCTATTTCAGATAAGACCTTGGAAGATAACATCTTCCTTCTCCTTCTGATCTCTTTTCTGATCTTTGCTTTTTCGTCTGCGATATTCATAAGCATTAACCCTTGGCGATCATTTCCCTAAACTCATCCAGTCCTATGATCGGAACGCCCAGTTCCCTGGCTTTTCTTTCCTTGGAACCTGCATCGGCGCCCATAAGGAGATAAGATGTCTTCTTTGATACGGAAGACACCGGCTTTCCGCCGTTGCTCTCGATCAGGCTCTCTGCTTCACTCCTGCTCATTCCTTCAAGAGTTCCCGTGATGCAGAAAGTAAGACCTGCCAGAGCGGTTCCCTGAACCTCACTCTCTTCTCTGGCGAAATTCAATCCGAGAGATTTCAGGCGCTCCATGAGTTCCTTATTGCCTTCGTCGTGGAAGAAGTTATAGATTCCTTCAGCAGATATCTCGCCTATATCCTGAACGGCGACAAGCGCTTCCTTGTCAGCTTCAGCGATCGCATCGATGGAGCCGAATGTTCTAATTAATTCTTTTGCAGTTGCCTTGCCTACGCCGGGGATTCCGAGACCTGCAAGGACCTTGTCTGCGGGAGTCTCTTTCCTGGCATCCTCTATCGCGCTTAAGAGCTTGTCGGTATTTTTCTCCAGACCTAAGAGCTTATTCTCGATAAGTTCATCTCTTTTATCCTTAAGCTCGAAAACATCGGCAATATCTCTTATGTATTTTTCTTCTGTAAGTTTTCTGATGTACTCGGTACCGAAGCCCTTAATATCCATGCAGTCACGGGATACGAAGTTTACGATGCGGTTTACGAGTGTTCCGGGACACATCAGGTTGACGCACTTAAGATCGACACCGCCTTCATCTCTTACGAGCTTATGGCCGCAGACAGGACAATTCTCCGGCATTTTATAAGGCTGCCAGTCAGACGGCCTCTTATCTTTATTAACATCTTTTACCTTTGGAATGATCTCACCGGACTTATAGACAAGGATGGTATCTCCGATGCCAAGTCCCAGCTGGTCAATGAAATCCTGATTGTGCAATGTAGCACGCGATACCATCGTGCCGCAGAGGCTGATGGGTTCGAATACGGCTACGGGAGTTACCCTTCCCGTTCTGCCGGTGTTGACCTCAACGTCTAAAAGGCGCGTTTCCTTTACTTCCGGCGGATACTTGTAAGCTATGGCCCATCTGGGGAACTTAATGGTATTTCCGAGCTTGGATCTCTCGGAAAGATTATTGAGTTTTACGACTGCGCCGTCGATGTCATACTCTAAGTCGCCTCTCATCTCACCGATCTTCTGAATGGCATCCCATACCTCATCGGCGGTCTTGCACTTGAAGCAGTTCTCTATTACCTTAACGCCGTTGCGCTTTAAGTATTCATAGCCTTCGAGATGCGTATTGAATGTGACGCCCTTTGTCTCCTGGACGTTGAAGATGAAGAGAGACAAGCCTCTTTCCTTTGTGATCCTCGTATCGATCTGTCTTAATGTTCCTGCAGCGCAGTTTCTGGGATTTGCGAAAGTCTTCTTTCCCTCTTCCTCAGCCTTGGCATTAACGGCTTCAAAGGCCTTTCTGGTCATGTAGACTTCGCCTCTGATCTCAATATAAGGAACAGGTTCTTTAAGCTGTCTTACGACGTCAGGGATCTGCTTTGCATTCATAGTGACGTCTTCACCTTCGGTTATTCCGTCACCTCTCGTGACAGCGAGCTTTAACTCGCCTTCTTCATAACGCAGAGCCATCGAAAGGCCGTCGATCTTAGTCTCTACAAGGAACTCTGCCTCGTCACCGAATTCTTCCTTCATGGAGTTGACGAATTCGTATACGTCTTCCTTTTCGAAAACATCCTGAAGACTTAACATGGGGACATTGTGCTTTACCAAAATTCCCTTTTCAGCCTTCCAGCCGACTCTCTGCGAAGGAGAATCAGGAACGATCCAGTCCGGATGCGCCTTCTCGATCTCTTTGAGCCTGTTATTCATGGAATCATATTCGTAGTCCGATATCTCAGGCTCGTCCTGCGCATAGTAGAGCTCAGCAAAATGATTGAGCTTTTTTACGAGCTCCAGATATTCATTACGCTCCTGGTCTTCATTTGCCATGGCAGAGAAGAGATCTAACTGTTCCATATCATTTCCTCCTGCCGATGGTAGCAAGATAGATTATCGGAAGAACTGCAAAAGCAGTTAAGAATAATCCCCATACAAGTTCAGGGATTCCGGCAAGTCCCGCAAAGCTCCCCGTGATATCCAGATCGTTATATCTGGTTATATAGAGGAACTTGGCAACACCGTCGTTGAGCTTGGCTATGGGAACGAATACAAGCGCGTTAACGAGAGCTATAGCCAGAGAGTAAGTGTATACGTCAGTAAACCACTTGAGACCCTTTTCGAACTTAAAGACATAGAAGATAAGGGCAACGATCGCCGGAACAGCAATGCAGATAACATCGCTCATTACAACCGAGCGGTTGTGAATGCTTCTGAAAAGGATCATCCCTATAAACACGGTAGAGATGGCGCACGGGATAAAAACTCCTATCTTGGTCGGTTCAAACTTCTGCATCAGTATTATCACCGATACAACTACCACGTATAAGACAAGCGAAACAGCTATTCCGCTTATTCCTACACCTTTGGATGCGTAATGGACCGCCTTAGCGATAAAGCGCGCAAAAATATGGAAGGGCTCTGTAATCAGAGTCCCCCACAAAAACAGCATTAATATTGAGATAATACCCGCTCGTTCTTCGCTTCTCATACCGAATCATGACGCATATAAACGCGCCTCAATAAATTCAATAATTAATCACCAAATCTATTTAAACGAGGAATTACTCGTCGAGAGAAGTGAAGTCGCCGTCTTCAAGATAAGCCTTGAGAGTATTGTATTCTTCGAAATCAAGAGAAATACCCTTGCCTACCTTCTCATGGTTCGGGCCCCAATCACGGATGTCAAGCTTCGGCTTACCGTTATTCCACTTAACGATATTAAGCTCACGCTGCCAACCGGACTTATTCTCCTTGAGAATACCGATCTGCTGAACGATCTCGTATGTGATTTCTGTCTTAGGCATCCTAAATTCCTCCTATGAAATACATATGTAATTGTATGAATTATAACACACGTTTGGCGCCTGCATATTATATAATTAAGAAAAAAGGAGAACTGTCCGGATAATGGATGTCTTTTTTGCGGTTTTACTGGTCTTGGCAGCACTTATCCTGCTCTATATCCTATGGTGTCTGACTGAACCGTTCTTCCTTGTAAACGACAAGGTCATCTTAAAAAGGTCCGGATTGACCCGCGGCAGTATCAGCAAAGAGACTGTAACCAAGCTTCCCTTTGCTCCCGGCGGCAAGGAATGCGCTCCTGATCTCCGCCTTTTCTTTTTCTCAGATATCCATACCGAATGGTGTCCCGTAACAGCCAAGCGCCTCTGCAGGTCGATCAGAAAGGCTCATGAGGGCTCAGGCATAGATGCAGTTATATTCGGAGGCGACATAATCACATATCCCGAGAATGCCGCCAAGGGCTATAAATACCTTAAAGAAGTAAGCGCATTCTGCAAAGAACTTGGAATCCCCTTCTACGGAATCTCCGGAAACCACGACTGCAGACTTACAAATGCACCTGAAGAATCAGGCTTTATAAGCCTTGATCAAAATACAGTTACTCTCACTTCGCGAAAAGGAAACGGCAAGGCTTATCTTACCGGCGTTCCTGATTCAGGCAAGCTGAACCGCGTGTGGCAGGAAAAGCTCTCATGCGGCAATGAATATCCCGTTATTCTGGCAGCTCACGATCCTGACGCATTCCTGCACCTGGACGTGGCAGCAAGACCTGATTTCATGCTCTCGGGGCACTTCCACGGCGGACAGATGAAGCTGCCCTTCAGATTTGAATTCAACGTATTAAGAACCAAAGACAAGTTCCCCAAAATGGGCGTTATCCAGGGGCACTTCAATATAAACGGAACCGAAGTCTTCGTATCAAGAGGCGTAGGCTGCGGCATCCTTCCCTTTAGGATCTTCTCGGCACCCGAAGCAACAGTAGTAGAGATCTGCCTGTAAGTCAGGCCTTTCGCGCGCGTTATATTACTTATAAATAAAGAGGCTGCCTCATATGAGACAGCCTCTAATAATCAGTTTCTTAAAGTCAGCTATTAGCCGAGCTCTGCGAAGTACTTGATTGTTCTTACCATCTGAGATGTGTAAGAATTCTCGTTGTCGTACCAAGAAACAACCTGAACGAGGGAGTTGCCGTCATCCATCTTGGAAACC
>JAFYJX010000060.1 GCA_017537905.1 Clostridiales bacterium
GAGCGATCTTAGCGAGTTCTTCGATATCCGGGATATCAGATGAAGGGTTACCCAGTGTCTCGATGTAGAGAGCCTTTGTGTTGGGCTTGATGGCAGCCTTTACCTCGTCCAGATCATGGATGTTGACGAATGTTGTCTCGATACCATAAAGAGGGAGTGTGTGAGCCAAAAGGTTCTCTGAACCGCCGTAGATCGTCTTCTGTGCTACGATGTGCTCGCCCTTAACTGCGAGAGCCTGAATTGTATAGTTGATTGCTGCTGCGCCGGATGCTACTGCGAGGCCTGCAACGCCGCCTTCGAGTGCTGCGATACGGTCTTCAAAAACGCCCTGTGTGGAGTTTGTAAGTCTGCCGTAGATGTTACCTGCGTCTGCAAGTCCGAAGCGTGCTTCGGCATGTGCTGAGTTATGGAAAACGTAAGAAGTTGTTGCGTAAATCGGGACTGCGCGTGCATCGGATGCGGGATCAGCCTGCTCCTGGCCTACGTGGAGCTGAAGAGTTTCAAATTTATAGTTAGACATAGTTGTGTTATTCCTTTCTTAATTCAAATAGTTATAGTTGTGCTGACAGAACAGCGGCTGTTTGAACAAGAACAACACATTCGTCCACAACGGAAGTTACTGCGAACTAATGATTGAAAATAGAACTTACGGTCGTACATAACTTCCGTCCTCCTCTCTTCGATTGATTTTCGCATATGATAAACGCTAATACCTACTATGTCAATGGGTTTTTGAAAATTTTTTTCAAAATGTCAAAAACTGCTCCAAGCCTTTATTTATATATATTTCCTCACTTTAAGACTGGAACTTTCGAATATTTTTTGAGAAGATTTGTCACAGAAATGCTTTTCGGATTGTTATATGGGGTATAAGGGCTTCGCACAAAGGGATCCCGAATCTTATAGGTTGTGCGGGCCTCAAGGAAACGACGAGGAAACAGATAAATGGCATTGCCGTCAAAACAGCACTCATTTATAGAAGACTGCTATGAGCTCTACGAACAGAAGATGTTCCGTGTGGCGCTAAGCATTCTGCATGACGAAAAACTCGCAGAAGATGCCGTCCAGGACTCTTTCCTGCAGCTCATAAGACACAAGATCTATTTCAGAAAAGCAGATTCGGACGACTGCAAGAGATACGTCCTGGCAACGATCAAGAACGCTTCGATCAACATCTACAACAAGAGAAAAAGCGAGAACAGGATCGTCAGCTTCACGGAAAATCTCGAAGCAGTCTGCGGTGATCAGGCTGTAGAGCCGGAATATAAAAACGATACAGGGGCAGAGTGCACTCCCCTTATGAATTCTCTTCCTGAGAAATACTACGATGTCGTCGAATGCCTTGTCGTAAGAGACTATTCGGTACAGGAAACCGCCAACAGGCTGGGCATCACAGAGGCAAATGTACGAAAACGCTATGAACGGGCCAAGAAGATGATGCGCCAGGCCGTCGAGCAGGGCTAATGCCGGAGAACCTCGAAAACAGAGGGGAAATCCATAATTAAAGGAGATTACTTATGGACAGGAATTTTAATCAAGACAATTTCATTCGCGATATCAGTGTTGAAGAATTTGACCACATCACAGACGGTGTGGAACCTCACGTATTCTCTGACGAGTATCTCGCGAGGAAGGACTCCATAATGAGAAGAGAAACAGGAACGAAGATAAGTAAATTAGGCATAAAGATCGCTGCGGCAGCTGCCGCAGTCGTAGTGGCAACACCGTTTGTAGCTAATGCGGCAACAGGTGGCGAACTGTTCGCAAGGATCTGGGGTACGGAAGGCAAAAAGACTATCGAAAGCCATGTGGAACAATATATCGAGGAAGGCAAGGTCGATAAAGACGGCAATCCTAATATCATCGATATCGTGTATCCGAAGATCGAATATGTGGATACAGATCCTGAAGTAATTAAAAGAGTTCTGGCAGACAAGGTCAATACAGAACCTATCGTTACTGAATTTGACGGCTATACCTTCACCATCAATGCCATTGTAAATGACGGTCACGCTGCAATTGTGGACTATACGATCGAGAAGAAAGGCGGAGTTGATCTTCTTTACTACAGCCAGCTTGAAAACGAAGCAAAGGGTGCTTTCACTAATGAAGCGCAGCCGATCAATTACTATATCAGCGGCGGCCATGGCAAGTTGTTTGTAAACATCGAAAAATCCACTGCTGACAAGCTCTACTGTACAGAATATCTGCTAAGGGATCCGGGCTCAGTTGGCCTTACTTTCGAGATCGAAAAATACGACAGACCACTTACGGAAATCTATAAGCCAGGAATCGCGCCCGACGATCACATGGTAGACAAGAAGAGTTTTGCACTTCCGTTTGCCGGCACGATCTCAAACAAAACGTATGAGAGCTCTTACGGCGAAACTATCGTAGTCTCCCCTGTCTCCATGAAAATAAATACTCTCGCTGCTAATACATTGGGAGAAAACTATCAGGCTGGAGGCGGCGGTTATGAAATCGATTTCATTGGAAAGATCAAGATCACATATAAGGATGGTTCCGAATACCTCATTTATCAGGACATCATCTATGATGGAAAACACGACGATGACAAGGTCGATCCGGTCGCAAGTTACTCATATATCTGCGGTGGCATAGATTATGCCGCAAGCATAGTTTTCAACAGAATCGTTGACACAGACAACATCGCAAGTATCACTGTAAACGACACAGAATACAAGCTGAAATAACAGCGGGATAACAGGAAAGAAAATGGGGCTGTCTTCTTAAGAGGGCAGCCCTTTTTTTATTCTTTATCAACTATGCCCGCAACGTCATCGTACTCGGGTTTTACGCGGGTCACGCCAAAGCCCTCCGACACCTTCATAGAGACTTCGCCGAATTTGGTCATGACCTTTTCGCCATGGCGCGCGAGTTTGAATCTGTCCATTGCGGTATATCTGATCCCGATCGTTGTCGTGTGCTCGAAAATAAGCTTTGCGAACTTATCTTTGTCCTCAGGCTTAACGATTACCGTAATGAGGATGCCCGGGCGGTTCTTTTTCATGTAAACGGGCGTCGTGAAAACATCTAATGCACCGCTGTTCAGGAGAATTCCTGTCGCGTAACCGATCTCTTCGCCGGTCATGTCGTCAACATTGCAGCTCATCTCGATGACCTTGTCGTCATCTTCATTCTGCTCTTCGCCGATGAAAGTCCTCAGCATATTTGCCTTCTCGAAATCCTTCTTTCCCATGCCGTAACCGGTCTTGGAGATTGCCATTACGGGTCTAGATCCGAAACTGTCTGCAAAGTGCTTCAGGAGCGCTGCGCCCGTAGGCGTAAGAAGCTCGCCTTCAACGCTGCCTGTATATGTCGGAATACCTTCAATTATGCTTGCCGTTGCAGGTGCGGGAACAGGCAATATTCCGTGCGCGCACTTGACCTGGCCAAAGCCCGTTGCAAGAGGCGATACAACGATCCTGTCAGCGCCAATCTGCTCTAAAAGAATGCATACGCCGACGATATCTGCAACCGCATCCATCGTGCCTACTTCGTGGAAATGGATGTCAGTCACGGGCTTGCCATGAGCCTTGCTCTCTGCTTCTGCAATGAGGCTGTATACAGCGAGTGCATCAGCCTTAACCTTATCGGATACATTAAGGCCGTTGATGATGCTCTCGATATCACTCATGTGAGTGTGATGATGGTGGTGTTCCCCGTGCTCATGTTCGTGTTCATGAGTGTGCGCATGCTCTTCGTGGGTATGCTCATGATGGTGATCTTCATGGTGATGATCGTGCTCATGTGAATGCTCGTGATCGTGGTGTTCATGCATGTGCTCGTCTTCTTCAATACCATTAACAACAACGTGCGCATGCGTGCCTTCGATACCGCACTTGACGCTCTTTTCGAAATTGTATGTGACACCGGGAATGCCGATGGAATTAAGCTTTTCTTCGCATGCCTTAACGCCGCCGGTAAGCTCGGCGAGAGATGCCAGGAGCATGTCTCCTGCTGCGCCCATATTGCATTCGATATAGAGAGTCTTCATGGTTTAACCTCCGATGTGGTTGATCATGCTGGCAGAATATCCTGCGCCGAATCCGTTATCGATATTAACGACCGTGACGCCGCTCGCGCATGAGTTCATCATGGCAAGAAGCGCTGTAAGTCCTTCGAAAGAAGCACCATATCCGACGCTCGTGGGGACGGCAATGACAGGGCAGTCTACAAGTCCTCCGATAACGCTCGCGAGAGCCCCTTCCATGCCTGCGACTGCGATAATAACACTCGCACTCATGAGTTCTTCCTTGTGCGCGAGAAGACGGTGCAGACCTGATACACCGACATCGTAAATACGGTTAACTTTGTTGCCCAGAAGCTCAGCTGTGACAGCCGCTTCCTCGGCAACGGGCAGGTCTGATGTACCTGCGCAGGCGACTACTATAGTACCCTTTGCGGAAGGCTCAGGAATAATGCCACAGGCGCCTACGCGCGCGGTGTCGTAATACTTAACGGGAGTGGTAAGCGCGGATGCTTTTTCCGCAGAAAGACGAGTTATAAGAACAGTTCCTGCTCCGCCTTCAAGAAGGCTCTTCGCGATTGCATCGATCTGATCTGCGGTCTTGCCTTCGCCGTAGATAACTTCAGGCGTGCCCTGTCTTAAGCCCCTGTGGAGGTCTGGTTTAGCAAAGCCCAGGTCAACAAAGGGCTTCATCTTCAATTGAAGCTCTGCTTCTTCGGGCGTTATCTCGCCTTTTGCGACTTTTTCCAAAATATCTTTCGCGTCACTCATTTGAGAACCTCGTTCATGCTGCCGGTCCTGTATCCGTCTATATCAATTGTTACATATTTGAAGCCCAGGCGCTTTAATTCAGCAGAGATCTCTTTTCTCGTGCGCTCATATGCGAGCAATGCTATATCATCAGGCGCTGCTTCGATCCTCGCGATATCGCCGTGTACTCTTACGCGGATGCCCGAAAATCCGAGATCTCTTATAAACTTCTCCGCGTTTGCAACGCGGATCAGACCTTCGGTCGTGATCTTTTCTCCGTATGCGAATCTGGAGGCAAGGCACGCTGCTGCAGGCTTATCCCATGTCGGAAGACCGGCTTCTTTTGAAAGAAAACGTATCTCCTGTTTTGTAAGGCCCGCTTCTTTTAACGGACTTACTATGCCAAGCTCTTTCATGGCGCGCATACCCGGCCTGTAATCGCCCTGGTCATCAACGTTGCTGCCATCAGCGACTTCAGTTATTCCATGCTCTGCTGCGGCCTTTTTTATACCCTCGAAATCCATTTTCTTGCAGTAGTAGCACCTGTCTGGCGGATTATTTTCGAACTGTTCGGCATCAAAAACATCGCAGTTTATAACCGCATGTTTCACACCAATCTTTTTGCAGAAATCAACAGTCCATTCGAAGTCTTCGTCTATCAGGACCTGAGAGCGGATCGTAACTGCCAGAGCATCGTCGCCCAGCACTTCGTGAGCCTTGTAAACGAGGTATGTCGAATCCGTTCCGCCTGAAAAAGCGACCGCCAGTTTCCCGGCGGCCTTAATACGCTCAGTGAGCGCTGATTCTTTGTTTCTGATGTCAGATAAATTATCCATTCATCACTTGGCAGCGAGCATTGCCTTGACCTTGCCCTCAGGATCCTTAACGAGAAGGACTACAAGCCAGATTACGATGCCCAGAGCAACGACGCAGAGGCCAAGATAAGTATCGTTGATCAGGTCTGCTGTTGCAGGTGCGAAAAACTCTTCTGCGCCGACTTCAATATATTCAACAACTGCGTCAACGAGCCACATAAGGCTTGCGCCCCAGTACATAAGTGCAAGTGTGCCGAGCTTTCTTTCTGTCTTGCCGTTATACCAAAGGATAGTTGTAATTGCTGCTGCGAAAACTGTGATAAGTAATGTCATGTCTGTTTACCCCCTTATGCCTTAGCCTTTGCAGGTGCTGAAGCCTTCTTGGTGACGGCCTGTGCCACCAGTACCATGACTACCCACGCCAGCGTTACGAGGACTGCCATCGCAACTCCGCTAGTGAACATCTCGTGGAGCATCTCAGCTGCATCCTCTGCATTGGAAGCTGCTGTGAGGAAAGGGAAAAACGGTGTGACTTCACCATGCCATACGTGCTCGAAAGCCAGGAGTGCAGAACCGCCCCAGAGCATATTATTGAGCCATCCCATCTTCTTAATGAAGATGTTGTCAGAACCTTTCTTGTCTGCAACTTTCTTGATTACTGTTGTTACGATTGCTTCCGTTGTAGGTACCAGAAAACATGCCATAGGGAAATTCTCCTTCTTGTTCTATTTTTCGATAATGTAATTTTATCAGACTAAATTAATGGGTATATATCAGTTACACGCAATAAATTACTTCTTTTTTGACTTGTTGGCCTTGCCGAATTTATCGATGTGGCTGCAGATGGCATCGAAAGTCTCGTCGCTCAAGTCATGCTCGATCTTGCATGCATCTTCTTCAGCTGTGTCTTCATTTACGCCGAGCGCTACAAAGAAATCTGTGAGCTTCTTGTGGCGTGTATAGATCTTATCAGCGATCTCCATGCCCTTCTCCGTAACAGTAATGAAGCCGGAACGGTTCATCTCGATATAGCCTTCCTCGCGCAGACGCTTCATCGCGTTGCTGACACTGGGCTTTGTGACACCAAGGAATGTTGCAATATCAATGGAACGGATATAGCCGTTCTTCTCCTTAAGGATTATCATCGACTCGAGATAATCCTCGGCAGACTTGCCGATAGCGCCTTCATTCTTCATATTTAATACCTCATTCACAGATACATTTAAGTTGATAACTAACTTTAGTTATCCATAAGCAACTTTTGTTATTTTACTACATTTTCGAAGGCATATGCGAAAAAGCATCTGATAAAAAAGTTGCCCTCATGACACAAATCCTGCCGCCGATTTGGTATCGTATTCTTATCAAGATTTTCGAGGTGCCTCATGCGTGTAGTCGAGAACCAGTCGATGGATCAGGAACGCGCCCTTTACGGGAGCTGCGGCATCATGGTCAAAAACTGCCGCTTCGACGGTCCCGCCGACGGCGAGAGCGCCTTAAAAGAGAGCACCGACGTTATTGTTGAAGACTCATATTTCAATCTGAGATATCCTTTCTGGCACGTCCACGGACTGACGATCAAGAATTCCGAGATGACCGGTAAATGCCGTGCCGCCATGTGGTATTCGGACCACATCGATATCACCGGTTCCAAGCTCCACGGCATCAAGGCTCTGCGCGAATGCTCCAAGGTCACGATTGCTGCATCGGGCATAATCTCGCCCGAGTTCGGCTGGTCCGTTCACGGCCTTAAGATGACCGACACCACTGCCGAATCCGAGTACTTCCTCATGAGGTCTTCTGACATCGTCATGGACAATTTCAGGCTCACCGGAAAATATAGTTTCCAGTACGTCGAGAACTGTGAGATCACGAATTCGGTTTTGAATACAAAGGACGCTTTCTGGCACGCCAAAAACGTGACCGTCAGAGATTCTGTCATCAACGGCGAATACTTAGCGTGGTATTCTGAAAACCTGACTTTGGTTAACTGCACGATCAAGGGCACGCAGCCTCTGTGCTACTGCAAGGGATTAAAGCTCATTAACTGCGAGATGATCAACTGCGACTTGGCATTCGAGAGATCCGAAGTCGAAGCCGAGATCACGACTCCCGTGATCAGCATCAAGAACCCTCTGTCAGGACGCATAGTCGTACCTGATGTCGGCGATATCATCCGTGATATTCCGGGTGCTGACGGGGAAGTTGTTATCAGAGATTAACGGGCTTTTTTGAATTAGGAGAAATCAAAAAGCTTCTTATCCATTTCGATGAGGCTGGTGCGCAATTCTTCAAACTCACTCTGTAATTTCTTCAGCTTGTCCGGCTCCTTATCGACCGGGCTGCAGACATAATAGGTTCTCATTAGATCCACCAAAGAACCAAAAGTCTCAAAGTACTCGCTGTATTCGGAAGATGCACTGTCTTTTGCAACTTGGATCCTGGAATCCAGCGCATCGAGGAGCCCGTGAGATAACTTCCGGGTCAGACTGATCTCTTCAGGATTTCTCCATTTTCCTGCACAGAGGATCCTGGCCCTGAGTGATTCAACATCGTCAG
Source organism: Clostridiales bacterium (assembly GCA_017537905.1). The sequence goes on from JAFYJX010000060.1 coordinate 8,116, forward strand.
GATAAATCATAAGCATTCTGACACAGCCTTTATCCGCTACTACAAAGTCTTTGAGATCGAGTGAAATGCGCAGGTTATGCCTTGTTTTTTCACTTAACAATTCAAAATCCGTTTTGTCCTGATATGCCATCTGGTACTTCTTATCCATGGGCACGAAATTTTTGTAACGGAATTTGAAAGTCTGTTCCGCCGCTCTCATTACAGCAATTCTGTCTGCGTCAGTCATGTGAGAAGCTTCACGATAATGCCTCGCAGGTTCAATCAGTTGTTCGAAAGCAAGAAAATACTCATGGTTAAAATGGTTGGAATTCTCTTTCGCAGCTTTGATGCGTTCATCCAGCTTGGCCCAGTCTACATTCTTAAGATTATTGTTCAGACGCAGATCCGGCAGACCTCTCCATTTTCCTGCACAAAGGACCAGGCCGCGGTTGGCTTCAAAATTACCGGGATCATTCTCGAGGATGCTGACATATCTCTTCTCGGCAAGATCGAATTCACCATTCATGATCTCACGCTTTGCCTTACTGCCGGGAGCCCCTACAAATGTTGAATAATCGTAAGATACTCCGCAGTGAGTGCAGACATAGAGTTTGTTCTCATTATCAAGCGTAAGGTCTCCGCCGCACTTAGCGCAGACCTCGTTTTTTATGACAGGTACAGGCTTTACGAAACTTACGGATGTAGCTTTATCCGGCTTTTTGTCAGCCATCTGTTTTAACAGTTTGAGCTTTTTGGATTCGATTTTCTTCAATACTTCGGGTCTGAGCTCTTCAAGCTCTTTAGCAGCCTTCATGTATTTCTCATAAGCAGGCTCAACCTCATCAGCATACAGTTTTTCGGCACGCTCATTCAGTTCATCATATTGCTTCTGCTGGCGCTTCTTTGCGGTTTTGAATTCCTTTTGCTCCTGCATATTAATAAAAGCCATAAAAGCTATCACAAAGGCCAAAATTGAAAAATAGACGATCAGAGGAATGTAGACGCGAATATCGCTGCTCGAATAATGGTAAGCCTGTTTATTGCTTGAAATAACTGCAATAATAAAACCGACTATGGCAATACAGCTGACGATAAACGGAATGCCGTAATGACGTTTTTCCAGTTTCTCGTTTATGACGTTCTTTGCAGCTCTGGTAATTGCACGGTGGTCACTGGCCACTTCGTGGTATTCATTTGAGAGCTGGACTAACTCATACAGCTTCTTGTAATAATCTGCCCATTTACCCTGCATGAATCTCGGATCATCTTTTAAGAGTGTACGTAACTTCTCATGACGGTTCAGAGGATCAGCCGTATTGATCGAACGGTCCTTCAACGCTCCTATGCCGTCTACAACGCATGCATACTCATAGAGAAGATCGAAATCATCCGGATCAATGGACAGCAGGTATTCGTATTTTTCGAGCGCTTTGGACTTCTGTCCTTCAAAGACTAACAATCTCGCTTCATCAAGGAGTTCCTCTTTGTGGAAATCAATGGCAGTAAAATGATTGCCGCAGAACGGGCAGTCAAACACATCCTTGTTTCTGTCAACATCCAGAAAACTTCCACACTTCGGACATGAATAACTCTTCAGTTCTGCCATCGGTAATACCCCTTATCTTATTGCCGGAGCACCTGCCTATTAGTTCTCTTTCTTCATCACAACGTTAACGTAATTGAACGGGATCTCGATGCCGGCCTCATTGAATGCATCGTTGACGCGCTTATTGACGTCGGTCTTGACCTCCAGACCAGATGTGCTCTGTTTGTAGTAAACAACCGTCGAGAGGACGAGGCTGCTGTCAGCGAACGATTCAAAATATACAGGGCCGTATTCGTTATCTTTTGCAGGCACCGTAAGTTCAGAATCGGTAATCGCATTCCTGATGACTTCAGATGCTTTCTCGACATCAGTGCCGTAAGCAACATTGAATTCCATCTTTGTTGATCTTAACTTCTTGAAGCTCGTGTCCTTGATCATGAGAGAATTGATCTTGCTGTTGGGGACGATGATGTCGACCGTTCCGAGGCTTCTTAAGACTACGTGTCTCGGCGTGATATCGGCAACAACGCCGACTGTGCCGTTCTCTAATTCGATCCAGTCGCCGATCTCGAAAGGCCTGTTCAGCGTAATCGCGATACCGCTGAAGAAGTCACCCAAAACAGGCTGGGCAGCAAGACCGAAAACAGCACCGAGTATCGCGGTTCCCTGGAAGAGGACTTTACCGATATCGGTTGTGGCTGTTGAACTTACGAGGACCCAGATGACTGCAACGATAATGATCGCCGCTCTTATGATGTTCTGGGTGAAGCGCACCGTGAGGTTGTTCTTACCCTTGAGTCTGTTCTTTACGAACTTGCCGTAGATAAGAAGCACTATCGTGGTAACCACTGCCGCGATCACGGCATATATTGCTAGTTCAACGATCTGGCCCAATCTGGTCGTGGTGTCGAAAAACTTGGTTATATCTAAATCAGGCAGATTACTTCCAAACATACCGGATCCTCACTATTTCTTTGGTTGGGTTAATAATACATCAGAAATGCCAATTGTCGAATAACAGTGTATAATCAGGACGATTTTATTTTAGAAAGAAGGAAATCTTATGAAAAATAAGATTATCGCAACAGTGCTTACTGCCGTTCTCTCTCTGGGAATGCTCGCAGGATGTGCACAGAGTAAAATGATTGACAATACGACCGTCAGAGTCGGATCCCTTAAGGGACCTACAACGATCGGTATCGTAAACCTCATGGACAAGGCATCTAAGGGCCAGTCCAAGGGAAAGTATGAATTCACGATGTCGGCTCAGGCTGATGAAATCGCAGCTAAGATCGTTTCGGGCGACCTAGATATCGCTCTCATTCCCGTTAACCTCGCATCAGTTCTTTACAACAAGACAAACGGCGGAGTTTCAGTTATTGATATCAATACAAACGGCGTTCTTTGCTGCGTAACAGCAAACAAGGGTATCACCGGCGTTGCAGATCTTAAGGGTGAAAAAGTACTTGCTACAGGCCAGGGTTCCACTCCTGAATATTGTCTGAGAGTCCTTCTCCAGAAGTACAATGCCACATCTGCTGAATTGGAGTTCAAGTCTGAGGCTACTGAAGTTGCAGCAGTCTTAGCTGAAGATCCTTCCAAGATCGCAGTTCTTCCCCAGCCTTTTGCAACTGTCGCATGCGCACAGAATCCCGATCTCAAGATCGCTTTCACGCTTGAAGATGAATGGGCTGCTAAATTCGGTACCGGAATGGTAACAGGCGTCACCATCGTAAGAAATGACTTCCTCGAAGCTCACAGAGACGCGGTAGTTACGTTCATCATGGAGCACGAAGAGAGCGCTGAGAAGTGCTATACAGATCTCGACAAGACAGCAAAGCTCGTTGTAGCCCAGGGCATCATCGGCAAGGAGGCTATCGCCAAGGATGCCATCCCGCTCTGCAATGTTGCATGCACTTCAGGCCAGAATATGAAGGATACGCTTTCAGATTTCTATGAGATCCTTTTTAAGTTCGACGAGAAGTCTGTCGGCGGCAAGCTCCCTCCGAAGGAATTCTATTTCTATAAGCCTTCTCCCAACGAATCTGAGACAACAACTACCGGAAACAATTAATGAATGAAAGCTAAGCAGTATATCAGGACAACTTTGATCGTTTTGATCTGGCTTGTTATTTGGCAGGTTTTATCTCTTGTTGTAAATAATGCCATCCTTTTATCAGGACCGGTCGACACGTTCAAAGCCCTGATTGCTCTTGGCACAGAACCTTCCTTTTACCTCTCCGTAGGTTTCACAACAGGCAAGATCTTAATGGGCTTCCTCATAGGAATGCTCACGGGCTCAGTCCTTTCGATCCTCTCGTACAAGATAAAGATCGTAAAAGACTTCCTGTCACCCTTTGTATCCGTGATCAAGTCGATCCCTATCGTAAGCTTCATCATCATTGCCCTTATCTGGGCCGGAAGCAGCTATGTAACGGTCATCGTATCGGCGATCATATCTTTCCCGATCTTCTATAAGAACCTGTTAGAGGGCCTGCTCGTAACAGACCCCAAGATGCTCGAACTGGCGCAGGTCTATCAGATGAAGCCCGCGAAAAAGCTCAAGTATATCTACTTCCCGACAATAAGCTCACACGTAAGAAGCGCGGTATCGCTCGCGATCGGCATGGCATTCAGAGGCGGCATCACGGCTGAAGTCGTAGGCCAGCCCCTTAGATCCATCGGCAACGGACTTTACTTATCCAAGATAAACCTCGCGACACCGGAACTGCTCGCCTGGACCCTCGTAGCGGTCATAAGCGCATTCATAATTGAAAAGCTCATTTCGTATCTGGTAAAGAAGGTGTTCAAATGATCGAACTTAAAAACGTCAGTAAATCATTTGATGACAAGACCGTGTTAAGCGGTTTTTCAGCCTGCTTTGAAGAGGGCATGTATCTGTTAAAAGGTCCTTCCGGCATCGGCAAAACGACCTGCATCAGGCTGATCTTAGGACTCTTGAAGCCTGACGAAGGCGAGATCATCAAGCCCGAAAATATGCGCTTTTCAGTGTGCTTCCAGGAAAACAGGCTTTTCGAAAAAGAATCAGTATTAACGAACGTCCTCGCTGTAAATGAAGGCGTCACGGTAACTGACGCGACTTCAGCGATACTAGAGCTCCTCCCTTCAGATTCCCTGAACAAGAATGCCGGCGAATTATCGGGCGGCATGAAGAGACGCCTTGCCGTTATCAGAGCGATGCTTCACGAATCAGAATGCGTTATCCTTGACGAGCCTTTAACAGGCCTTGACGATGAAGCAAGAGAGCGGACTATCGACTTTATTAAAGAGCGCTTGAACGGCCGCCTGCTCATCGTCACGAGCCATGACGAGAGAGGTCTTGATGACCTTCAGGTGGTAACGGTAGATCAGTGATCTGAACAGCCGTTAACTGTTTCTGCGGAATAAAACGAATCTCCGGTTGAAATAAACCTTAGTGTAATTATCAACGATAGCCTGTTTGACCTCATAGGTCATAAACTTGCCTGTATAATCGAAAACTATCCACCGGGCGCCGTCTTCGGCGATCCAGGAGGATATCTCATCATTGATCTCCGGTTTCAGCTCAATGTAATGGCGCTGAAAATCCATATATCTGTTTGCCGGCATTGTTCCTGTCAGCACATACCATTTTGCCCATGATATATTTCCGAATCCGTAGACACTGTTCTTTTCATCTTCAGGGATATGCGCGGCAACATCTAAAGCAAGCTCATTAAACTCGTTTATGGTATTTACAAACTTTTCGTCGCTGCATTTGAAAACGGTTTTAGCAATAGAGGATGCATTTAATGCGAAGACCATCGTAAAACAGATTATACATGCAAGACTCTTTCTGACCTCAGGATTCTTTTCGGAATTTCTGTGTGCGATATAGGTGCTTAAGGCAACATGCGGAGCCACAATGGTCATATAGTGAATATAGGCGTTTCCCATAGTTACCGCGACAAGCAAGAGCAGCGTCGAGCAGATGCTTAAGAGTCTGATATACCATTTTTCCCGATAGATAAAACTTACGGCAACAGGAAGCAGAAGGAACAGCAAAAGGAATTTGTACATTATAAACACATTGCTGATCTTCTCCGTAACAGATGTTTCAGTTGTATATGAGAACGCGAATAAAAAGACCTGCGAGATCATTTCATTTAACAGACCTTTTGAATAAAAATATATGCAGGGCATTACAACAGCAGAGGCAAAGCCTGCAAATACCATGGCAAGATTACATAACGCATTCCTGATCTCATTTTTAGTGAGCAGGAACAAAAATACAACTGTCAGGACCGCGCCTATTATTGCAGCATTTGTGATCCTGATAAAACAGATATAACCGACGGATAAACCGTAAACAAAAGAATACCCTAACGGGTGCCTGTAACGGTTTTTCTCTTCGGTATCACAAAAATATTTCAAGCCAAGATAAAGACATAAAAAGGCCGGCAAAAGGCTGTGCTCTTCCGTGAAATTTCCACGCTGAAACGTCATGGCAATGACAGCAAGCGTTAAGACGAAGGCAATGATCCTGTGAAGCCAGAATAATCTCTTAGCAAACAGATCGGTTGTTTTTCCTATAACAAAAAGACAAAGGGAAAAATTTATGCTCTGAACGATAAAGATACCGCCTCTTCCATAACAGATCATTTGAGCCAGATACTCGATAAAAAATATATAAGGTCCTTTAAAATCATAGAAATCCGCATATGGAAGAAGCCCTTTTGTCATGCCCTGACCAACCAGTATGAAGAATGCCGAATCCCCTGCCCAGCAATCCTTCAATAACGGTGATGTCGTCGTTGAATACACCAAAGTAAATGCTGTGCCGAAAAGCGCGCACACCAAAAATAGTTTTAAATTATTTAAAACTTTACTCCGCATTACCTATATTCTCTTAAAACCCAATGTTCTATTTATTTTCAGAATTATTCACTCTTTCATGAAAATTTATCTATGTCCGTCGCATAGCAATATCTTCCGCCCGTAAAATTTCCGAAGATGTATTTCATGGAAGCGGACTCGCTCATGATGAGCAGCTTTCCATTAACAAACACGATCTCTTCTGCCATTGGCGCAGCTTCGAAATAAGCTGTTTGTGTCGAACTGTCGAACGCATAAACAGGAATGTGAATATCGTCTTTGTCCACGAACTTCACAGGCTCACTGCCGGAGACATCATAGCTCCTGATCGTTGATTTCGCAGTTCCGTAAGACTGGGAAATCCAGATTTTGCCGTCCCTTACCGTCATGCCCTGAACGAGGCCCGGCATCGAATACATCTCGAAAGGAGATGTGGAGATGCCGAACGCAGAATCCTCACCATTACTGAACTTATAAGCCCATGCAATAGCGCGGTTCTCTTCGCCTGTCGTAGTCTTGATCCAGTGGGATTCGTTTGTCATGTAATTCGGGTCCCTGTAGAACTCACCGACGATCATACAGTCATCAGAAAAACAGATCCATGCAACATTGATCTTGTCATCCAGGAACTTGGTCGAGAAACTGCCGAGCTTCTTAACGACGTCTCCGCTCTTTGCGGAAAGAACGTCATTTAAGCTGTAAACGTTAATGCACGCATCCTCATCGCCTGCGACGAAAAGATATTCACCATGAGAAGCGAGGCCGCCTGCATGGGGCTTTATTCCGTTTCCGTTCTCATCGCCCATGACAACATATCCGTCGTCTTTGCCGGACGCGCCGTCGACTCTGTAAATGCGAGACGGGGATCCGTCCTTCTGATAACCGCAGATAAGATATGTGTCCACGGAAGAAACGTAATCAAGGCCTTGGGGCGTCATGTTATCCAGAAGTCCCGGTATAACGAAAGCCTTCTCAGATGCCTTGTAATATGCGCTTACAGGCGCTCTGAAGTAGATCCTCGCGCCGATCAGCACGATGGCGACAAGAGCAACCAAAACCACCAGAATGGTGACTATTACTTTCTTTGCTTTCGAACCGGACTTCTTAGTCATAGATCAATACCAATCCTTGTGTCTCTTGATGTAGATGACCTTCATAATCTGCGCGAAAACCATGTAAACGAGCATGAGGAGAACGAGCCAGAGCATGTAGCTTATAGGCATCGTGGGCAGGCTGAAGATCGCAGACAGGCCCGTAAAGCCGATGATAAGCGTAACTGCAATAACTGCGAGCGTTGAGAGCGTCAGCTGGACAGAAGCCCTGTCGTTTATGAACGGGAGCTTCGGTGTTCTTATCGTGTGGATTACAACCGTCTGTGAGAGAACGCCGAACATGAACCAGCCGCACTGGAAGTAGCCTGCCATATCAGGATTGTTGTATCCGAATATGAACCACAGAACGAGGAAGCACAAAACGTCCAGGACAGTACTTAACAGACCGAATGAGACCATGAAGCCTCTGATGCCGCCAAGGTCCCATTTCTTGGGCTTCTCGATATACTTTGTCTCAACGTGGTCGAAAGGCATGCCGAGCTGTGCGAAGTCGTTTAAGAGGTTCTGCACGAGAATGTGTACGGGAAGCATCGGCAGGAATGGTAAGAAGATGCTCGCGATAAGTACCGAGAACATGTTACCGAAGTTGCCTGAGACAGACATCTTCAGATACTTGGACATGTTCGCAAATGTGCTTCTGCCTTCGACAACGCCTTCATCAAGTACCATGAGGTCTTTTTCGAGGAGGATGATGTCGGCAACTTCTTTCGCGATATCGACGGCGTTATCAACGGAGATACCGATATCAGCCTGCTTTAAAGGCAAGCTGTCGTTGATGCCGTCACCCATGTAACCTACTGTGTGGCCGTTAGCCTGGAACATCTTAACTACGCGCTGCTTCTGGTAAGGCGAGAGCTTGGAGAAGATGTCGCACTTCTTGCATGCTTCGGAGAGTTCTTCGTCGGTCATGGACTCGATCTTTGCGCCTGTGAGAGTCATCTCAGTAGAGATGCCGAGTCTACCGCAGATGTTGATGGCAACGCCTTCGGAGTCACCTGTGAGAACTACAGTGCGGACGCCGTTCTTCTTCAGAGCTGCTATAGCA
>JAFYJX010000061.1 GCA_017537905.1 Clostridiales bacterium
AAAGCCGTGAGACGGAAGTAGCCTGCGCCGTTCTCGCCGAAGCCTTCGCCGGGTGTTCCGACGATGCCGAATCTGTTAAGGATCGAATCGAAGAATTCCCAGCCGCCCATGTTGCCGGGGCACTTGAGCCAGATGTAAGGTGAGTTGACGCCGCCTGTGAAGTAGATGCCCTTTGCCGTGAATACTTCTGCGAGGGCAGCAGCGTTGCGCTTGTAGTAAGCGATATTTGCTTTGCAGTCTTCCAGGCCCTGGCCGGAAAGTGAAGCGGCAGCGCCTCTCTGAGTTATGTAGGATACGCCGTTGAACTTGGTTGCCTGGCGTCTTGACCAGAACTTGGAGAGCTTGATGCCGTCGGATTCAAGAGCGTCCGGAACCACTGTCCAGCCGCATCTTACGCCTGTGAAACCGGCGAACTTAGAGAATGAAGATATCTCGACAGCGCATGTGTCTGCGCCGGGGATCTCATAGATCGTGTGAGGCTTGTCTTCTGTGATGAAGGCTTCATATGCAGCGTCGAAAATGATGAGTGAACCGGTCTTCAAAGCGAAGTTTACCCATGCCGTAAGGCCTTCGTAGCTGTAGACTGCGCCTGTCGGGTTATTAGGCGAGCAGATGTAGATTACGGAAGGTTCGATGTTTGTGTCGGAGGGAGGGAGAGGAAGGAAGTCATTCTCCTTGTTTCCGGCAACATATGAGATCTTTCTGCCGTTCATGAGGTTTGAATCAACATAAACAGGATATACGGGATCAGGAACAATGACCGGATTATCGCCCAAAACATCAGGGAGGTTGCCGAGATCGCTCTTTGCACCGTCGCCGACATAAATGGTCTCAGGCGAAACGGAAACACCGAGATCCTTGTAGTGATCTGAGATCGCATTTCTTAAGAAGTCGTAGCCGTATTCCGGGGGATAGCCGTGGAATGTCTCTTTGCTTGCCATTTCCTTAACGGCTTCTTCCATTGCGGAAGTGACCGACTGGGGAAGGGGAAGCGTAACGTCTCCTATGCCCATCCTGATGATCTCGCGGTCAGGGTTCTCTGCTTGGAACTTCTTGACGCGCTTGGCGATGTCAGAGAAAAGGTATGTTTCTTTTACGTCGAGAAAATGAGTATTGAGCTTGATATCCATGGCATTTACCTCTGGTCTGTAAAATCTTTGAACATTTTAACACCGGCCGGCAATGGCAAAAGCAAAAAACTTATCGTACATCTGCACAAATGATTGCCCGAAAACAGTATCAGCATGTAAACAAGTAAATGAAGCACGCAAGAGTGTATAATAAACGCGGTTAGTTTTATGGATCTGCCCTTGCTTAACAATTGACGGAGAACTGTTTTGGAGAGTCAGTGGAGTGTCTTTTATCCCGAGAATTATTCGAATCCGGCCACGGATACGGATGAGACGCTTTACATGCGCATAAAAAGATCCTGCACGAGATTTCCGGACAGGATCGCTATTGAATACGGCGCTACCAAGATATCCTATGCTTCGCTTATCGAAAAGATAGATGAGACCGCATTGGCCTGGAAGAGGCTCGGCGTGGAAAAGGGCGATGTCGTAATGTTTGCCATGGGCAACAATCCCTTAAACTTAATATGCGTTTATGCGCTCGATAAGATAGGCGCTTCTGCAGCTCTTGCCGTTCCGAACCTTGCGACTGAGTATTTTGCAGGATACGCAAACTGCACCAATGCCAAGTACTGCGTGATGAGCTGCAACCAGTTCCTTAATTATTCATCCGTTTTGAAGGAGACGGGAATTAAGACTGTCGTGATCGGCAAATACAGTGAGATGGCAACCGGGATCACCAAACTGAAGATCAGGTTCTATCCGCTGTCGAGTTATGACATGCCGAAGCCCAAGAATATTCCCGAGGGAATCAAGCTTCTTTACTGGAAAGACCTTTTCTCACATCCTGATGATTCTTCGCAGGAGATCCAGATCCACGACAGAGACTGCAACAGAACGGTCCTGTATCTGTTTCCGAGCAAGCCCACAGCCTGTAAGGCGACTGAGCTCAGCGCGAAGAACCTGAATATTTCCGCCAACATCACCGAGATGGTGCTTAAGGCAAATGAAGACCTGACCGGGAAACCGTCCAGAATGCTCTGCCTTAACGAGAGCTGCTTCGCCTTCGGATTTGCATTCGGAGTCCATAGTGTCCTGTCATGCGGCCAGACGGTCCTGACATTTACCTGGTATGATCCGGACAAGATATTCTTTGCGATAAAGCGCCAGAAACCTGATGTTCTTATCGGGTATAACAGCACTGTTGCCTATATCAATAAGATCGGAGGACCTTCCGATATCCTCAAGAGTGTAGACAGGATCATTGTCGGAGAAGGACTCCTTACGAGCAGCCAGAAAGCATCGCTGTTCGAGATCGCTAAATCATCGGGCAAGAAACTCTCGTTATGTTCCATCACCAGCTGTGACGAGCTGCTGGTATATGCGTACGGGCCTTCGGATTTGCAGAGTGACAGACTTCTGGGATTCCCGCTTCCGGGAGTTCTGATGCGTATTGCGGACAGCGACACCGGTCTTGATGTGCCTGAAGGAACAGAGGGCGAGATAGCCGTTTGTTCGCCAATTGCAACAGGCATCGCCCCCGGCGGAAGCAGGACAGACATGCCGCATTACAAAAAGCTTCCTGACGGAAGGATCTGGTTTTTCACAGGCCTTCTGGGCAAACAGGACGGAAATAAGATGTTTTATCTTGTCGGCAACAAGAACAGGGAAGCGAGGATCAACAGTTATCCCGTATATCCCGATAAGGTCGACGAGGCTGTCCAGATGACAGAAGGCGTTGTCGAATCCTGTACCGTTGTTATCGAGAAACCGGCAGGCCCTATCCTTGTTACTGCTGTTGTCCCTGAAGAAGAATATTTTTACGACAATTCCATGATGGAAGATCTGAGAAACAGGATAACTTCGGAGTGTGAACTGACGCTTCATGAATCCATGAGGCCTTCGGAGATAACCTTCCTTGTATCGCTCCCCAGAGACTCCAAGGGCGCGGCAGATTATGACGCCGTCAAAGACAAGGTCGAGATGATCCAGAACGGAGATGTGCCCGAAATTACCTCACCTGACACGATGACTGAATGAGAATTCGGTTATTTTTCGTGATATAATCCATAAAGCGTCGGGGGATGACGCGGGGTTATGGAATTAAGGATAGAGGAGATGATTTAATGAAAAAATACTCTGTAAAGATGACAGCGCTGGTTTGCTGCGCTGCGATTGTTTTGTCCCTTGCAGGCTGCTTTGGAGGTGCTCCCCGCCACAGAGGAAGAGAGACCGATAACGGCAATAAGATCGAGGGAGGCCAGACTGATCCCACTGTTTCAACTGATCCTTCAGCAGATCCGACAACGGTGCCGACTACGAATCCTACCGGCAATGTCTCTACTGCAGACCAGCTGACATATCCTGATCATGTTGCAACATATTCCGAGGTGCATCCTGACCATGCGCCGGGCAGCATCAGCGGAGATGCTGCAGTAAAGCAGCTTTCAGATGTCGAGATGACAATCCTTCACCACGAGATCGACAACTATGCGGATGTGGAAATCCTTTTCGAGCATCCCGAAAAGTACGGCTTCGACATCAAGGAAGCCACTTGGGGTGATTTCACAACGATCGACCAGTATCCTGCGGAAAAGCAGTTCTACCAGACGCAGCTCGATAAGCTCCTGCAGATCAATTACAACACGCTGAATGATGATGACAGGATCTGCTACGACAAGCTCGTATATGACTGCGAAGAGAGCATTTACGGATACTCTTACACGGCCTTTGAGTACTACACGATGATCTTCAATTACCTTGTCGGACCGCAGTCGGAGATACTGTTTATCCTTGACGTTTATTCTTTCGACACTGTTGAAGATGCGGAGAAATACATAGATCTCGTCAAGGACCTCGACAGATACTATGACCTCATGTGCGAATATGAGGAAACAAGAGTAAAGCTTGGATTTGCCTCTTCCGACAACAGCTATGAGGAAGCTGCAAAATCATTCGATAATCTGGTAAAGCAGAAAGATAACTGCTTCCTTTACGATTCTTTCGAGGAGAGACTCGACAATATCAAGGGATTATCTGCAAGTGACAGGAGCAGGCTGATCTCCGAGCACGAGAAGGCAATGAAGGAAGTTGCTTTCCCTGAATTCCAGGAGTGCGCTGACCGCATGAGAAAGCTTAAAGGTTCCGGCGGAACGGATTTAGGCCTCTGCCAGTTCAAGGGCGGAGATGCATACTATGCAACGCTTACAAGACGCCAGACGAACAACGGAGCCAGCGTTCAGGAGAGCATAGATGCTCTGGACAAGAGGATCCAGTATATCTACGACGACTATACCAAGATAGCTACTTCAGGGTTTGGCTGGTACAGAGAATACATGAACCATTCATATTCAAAGGGCAGCCTTCAGAAGAATCTGGATTTCCTTTTGGATTCGGTTAAGAAGGATTTCCCTGACATTCCGGCACATGAGTACTATGTAATGGATGTTCCGAAGGTGTTCGAGGAGAATTTCTCGCCTGCTGCTTATCTCGGATATCACCTGGATAATTTCAATGCCAATGTGATCATCATCAACCACAAGAGTGCTGATTCGGATAAGGATTTCGGAACTACAGTAGCCCACGAGGCATACCCGGGACACATGTTCCAGTCGCTTTATACCAGAGCTCACACGAACCATCCGTATATGTATCTGTCATCGTCCATCGGTTACAACGAAGGCTGGGCCGTATATGTCGAGAACTATTCGATGAGGTATTTCTCCGGCAAGGGAGTTACCGATGCAGTTAAACTCGTAAGCTATGAATCGCTCCTCTCGCTTCTTGTCAGCACCAGAGTCGATTACGGTATCCATGTCGAGAACTGGTCGTTGAAGCAGTGCGTTGATTACTTCAACAAGTTCGGATTCTCTGTTTCTGAGGATGCGTTCCAGAAATACTATACGCTGCTCGTTACGGATCCTGCATATTATGCCAAGTACGGTATGGGCTATGTCTGGACCCAGCAGACGATGGACGATATGCGCGCAAAATATCCGAATAAGTCGGACAAAGAGATCCATACGGCCTACCTTGATTCCCTCACGGGAACGTTTGAACAGATAAGGAAAAACATGATCAAGAAGCTCGGATGAGTCCTGCCTCAAAATTGCACCAAACGCGCCCCGCGGTTAATAAGCCCGCGGGGCTTTATTTTGTTATGTTTGCGGGAAAATTACCATTTAATTAATTTTTATATAAAATGATTGAGAAAATAATCGTTGTGTTATAATTAACCTGAATATTTATATGGAGGACGGCTCATGGCTACCTTAACAAGGCTTGCAAGCACGCTCACAGCGCGCTATTTTCCTTCCAGCTCGCTTACTGATGCTTTCTATCTCGACGGCAGACTTTGCGGAAAGAGAGAGACCAGACAGGCTGACATTACAATCGACAAAGATGAGAGAGGTTTCTTCTTCTCGCTTTTCACACATCCTACGATCGAAGGTTTTGAACCCGGAACAATTCCGCCGTTTGAACCCCAGCTCCGCGGCCTCTGCAATGAAGTTAAGAACGGCCACAAAGAGATCGACGCCATGATCGAGAAGTTCCTGTCTACTGCAGTTGAAGTAGCCGGAACGACCAAGCTTATTGACAACGAGACCAGAGATCCTTATTTCACCGGCGTTATCGTCAGGGATTCCGAGGCATTTGCCGTAACTATCGGCGGCGGTCTTGCTTTCCTCTACAGAGATGACACGATGTTCCCTCTGACAGATGCCGGCATCCCCATGGAGCCCATCGATGCATACGGCAACAGAGTCGGTGACTTCCAGTATTACTGCTCTTCCAAGACAGCTAATGCTCTTTGGTCAAACTTCTTCACGCTTACACCTGACGACTGCATCATCCTTTGCAACAAGGCTATCTACGATGCACTCGGCCAGAGAGAAATATTGAGGATCTTAACAGACGCTGAAGACCAGTGTGATGCTGCAGGCCTGATCCTCACACAGGCATCCGCAAGAATGCCCAACACACCTATGCAGATCTCCATCTCTTTCGTTGAGAGCGTTACCAAGGAAGAGAAGAGAGGCCTTTTCGGCAGAAAGAAAAAGAAGGACGATTACGAGAGCGAGACACACGAGCTCTTAGAGTCCACTGTAGAGGGCGGAATGGTAGGCGCAGCTGCCAAGGCTATTGCTGATGCAGGTTTTGTAAGCCTTACTCCTGACGCACCTCTCGTTATTCCTGATACAGACGCTGATGTACCTGCTGACGGCAGTGTTGCATTCGGAGATAAGGCAGGACAGCCTGATGCACAGAAGATCCCTGATGCAGCTCCTGAGTTCCCAGACAAGGCAGAACCTATGGAAGAGCTATCTGCAGAAGAAGCAATGAGGAAGATCTTCGGTGAGATGAAGGAATCTGCACAGAGTGATTCTGCAGCTGCAGCTAAGGCAGAAGAAGCAGTCATTTCCGATTCTCCTTTCGTTTTCAATATCGATCAGGCTACAGTATCTTCTGAGCCCAAGGTAATAGAACCCGATAAGGCACCTGCAATGGAGACAGTTTCCACAACTGAGTTTACTCCTGACGCAGCTGACGATTCACCTACGAAGCCTGTTTCCGACATCAACTCCCTCCTGTTTAATGCAGGCGGTTCCGGAATCCTCGCAAAGGCAATTTCCGAATCCGGCAAGGAAGCTGCAAAGGAGACATCCATTTCAGACCTTAAGGAAGAACCCGTTGTTCCCGTTATTCCGGTTGCTCCAGTTGCACCTGTTGCACCCGTTGTAGCTGAGGCATCCGTGGTTGTTCCTCCGGCTCCCGCAGCTGCACCCGCACCTGCAGTAGTCAATAAGCCCGAAGAGATCGTTTTCACGGCAGGCGAGGTAAAGGCAGATTCCGGTGAGTCTGACATTACAGCAAACGCTGAAGATACTTTCGATCCTTACGGCAAGACAAGCGCACAGGAACTCAAGAACACAGCACCTCTTGTATTTGGTGAAGACATCGCTCCCAAGTCAGAGCCTGTACCTTCCGAAGAGGTTTCTTCTATTCCTGTACCTGAATACGAGATCAAGGAAGAAAAGCCTGAGATCAAGGAAGAGGACAAGCTTAATGTCGATTTCCCTGAAGTAGAGAAGCCCATTGAAGCAGCAGCTCCCGCAGCACCCGTTGTTTCCGAAGCTCCTGCTGCTCCTGCTGCACCTGTTATCGAAGAGGTAGTTCCCGAAGCGGTTTCAACACCTTCTCCAGACGACATCATTCTTCCTTTCGGCAGTCCTGCTTTCACAACAGCAGAAACAGTACCGGCAGCTAAGGCGGAAGATATTCCCCAGATGCCTCTTTACGATTCAGACAACTATAACAATCCTGTAAATGCAGTCGGTTCAGAACAGAATATCTCTGAGCCTTTCAATAACGCTTCTGTATATGGAGACTATGCAAACCAGGCTCCTGCAGAAGTACCGCCTTATCAGCCTTATGGCGCTGAAGCTTTCTCTACTGCTGATCAGAGCAGCTACGGCACATACGGCAACCAGAATTATGATATGCAGGGAGGTGTACCAATGGATAACAACGGATATCCTGATTACGGCAATGGTGGGAACGGGTATGTTCCGGGTTACGACCAGGCTCCGCAGGGAGACTACGGCGAGTATTCCGCTGCAGGATATCAGGATCCTAATGCAGGTGCCCAGTACTATCAGCAGCAGCCGGATGCTCCTCAGGAGGCTTACAACGATTATGGCGCACAGCCTCAGCAGGACTTTGGCGGTGACGATTATTCACAGCCTCAGGCCTCTGCTTCTTCCTCTTCATCCTTAGACGAAGAATGGTTCAACAATATTCTCGGTGTAGATGATAACGGCGCGGTATATGGCGCAGAGCAGACATTCGGATACAGTACTCCTGTTGAAGCACAGCCCGCAGCAATGCCTGATCCTGTCCAGCAGGCTCAGTACACCAATCCCGGACAGACATCTTACAGACCTTCCGGTTCAGGACCGAATAACAACGGCAAGCCTCAGGGCAGTGCACCGCGCACAAGCGCTTCCGCCGGTAAGGGCGGCTTCGGCGGCAATGGCGGCGGAAAGAAGATGAAGCTTAACCGCAACGGTTATATGTTCATCGCTTTCCTTGCTATCCTTGTTATCTGCATCATCATCGTTATCTCGCTGATCGCTAGAGGCTGCAGCAAGAAGACAAAGCCTACGGAGACAACACCTGTAAGCTCTTCAGAAGAATCCACAACACCGCCTACGACAACAACGACAGAGGCTACATTGCCGGATCCTTCTGCTCCTATCGGATACTTCCTGTTCTCCGACGACATCGGTTACAGAACATGGTGGGATGTATTCTATTACATTTACGGAATCAACATCGAAAAGAATAACGATCCTAAGATCGCTATCATCATCTCGTATAACAAGCTTGATCCTACATCTTACCAGCCTAGCAGCGGTGACAGGATCCTCCTGCCTCCGAAGGGTGTAATTACAGGTGAGATCGATCCTACCTGGCAAGCAGGCGGATCATCTATAGGTGAGACAACAGGCGCTACAACGACCACCCAGCCTGAGGTCAACAGCTCCATCCACATCACCTGATACGCATTAAGCGAAAATCATTACATAAAACAATCAGACCGCCTGCTGTGTATTTCACGGCAGGCGGCTTGTTTTTTGGCTATTTAGTCAACTCATTTTGTAACAAAAAAGTAAGATTCAAGTATATAATGCTATTGCTCTAATAAT
>JAFYJX010000062.1 GCA_017537905.1 Clostridiales bacterium
GGAGCTCTTTTAATCTCTCTTTGCGCTTTTGGCTCATAAAAAGCACCTCCCTAAATCCCTATAATCGTACTATCAGTATAGTTTTCGTACTGCGAGTACGATTATCGTACTACCAGTTCGATTATATGTCAAGAATACCCCCTGTGAAGGATTCAGAGTTTACAAAAATCAGTGGATATCAGGGAGCGCCAGCATTCTGTCTAACGCTTCATTTACAATGCTTCTGGGGCATGCGATATTCATTCTGACGAACTGTCCGGCCTTCTTGCTGAAGAACAAACCATCAGAGAATTTGATATGCGTCCTGTCCAGGAAGAACTTATAGGGATCTTCAACACCCAGTTCTGAACAATCGATCCAAATAAGATATGTTCCCTCGGTATCAGTTACCTTCAGCTTCGTTCCGGCCAGACGTGACTTAACAAGTTCCAGATTGCCTTCGAGATAAGAATTAAGCTCGTCCATCCATTTATCGCCGTATGTGTAAGCGGCTCTGGTAGCAACGAGGCCCATGATGTTAAGGCCGTATGCACCCGTCGTAAGCGAATACTTATCAAATGTCCTTCTCATAGTGTCGTCAGCGATAACGATGTTGGCAGCCTGAATGCCTGCGATGTTAAAGGACTTTGTAGCAGATGTGCACGTGACAGTTATCTTCTTCAGTTCATCAGACAAAGAAGCGAACGGTATATGCTTGTGGCGTGAGTAAACAAAATCTGCATGGATCTCATCACAGACAATCAGCATATGATTCTTAAGACAGATATCGCCTACCTTTAGAAGTTCCTCTCTGGTCCAGACACGTCCGACGGGATTGTGCGGATTGCAGAAGATCAGCATCTTCACATCGTTCTCACGGATCTTATTCTCGAAGCCTTCAAAGTCGATCTCATAACGCGATCCCTTGCGCACGAGATCAGATACGACAAGATTTCTTCCGTTACCTTTTACGGCCCTGCCGATCGGTCCGTAGAGCGGCTCGAAAATAAGGATACTGTCATTCTCTTTGGTAAGCGCGCAAATGGCATCAGATATTCCGAGGACAACGCCGGGGATCTTCAAAACGGTCTTGGGATCAACATCCCAGCCGTATCTTCTCTTAAACCAGCCGACAAGAGCCTGGTCGTAGGATTCATCTGCTTCAGGATATCCGTAAACACCGCGCGCGGCAGTCTCAACAAGAGCATTTATTACTTCATCGGGACTCTTAAAATCCATATCGGCAACCCACAGGGGAAGCAGATCGTCGATACCTTCTATCTTCGCATGCTTAATGTCTTCAGGCGTATTTCTATCAATAATCTCATCAAAGTTGATCACGATTAATACCCGGCGAGAAAAGCTTTAGTTCTCTCCTGCTTAGGATTTGTAACGAGCTCGTATGCAGGGCCTTCTTCGACGATGACGCCGCCGTCCATGAATACGATACGGTCAGCAACGTCTCTTGCAAAGCTCATCTCGTGAGTAACGATGACCATCGTCATCTCTTCCATCGCGAGGTCCTTGATAACGGTCAGGACGCCCTTGGTGAGCTCAGGATCCAATGCGGATGTAGGCTCGTCGAAGAACAGGATATCAGGGCTTGTTGCAAGCGCTCTTGCGATAGATACTCGCTGCTGCTGGCCGCCCGAGAGATTGCACGGATAAGCGTCTGCTTTCTCGACTAAGTCCATCTTCAGCAAGAGTTCATCGCAGATGATATCTGCTTCGACCTTGGATTTCTTATGAACGTGAATAAGTGCTTCAGTGATATTTCTTCTGACGGAGAAATGCGGGAAAAGATTGAAGTTCTGGAAGACAAGTCCGAACTTGGATTTGATCTCGCCCATCATCTTCTTGTCGCAGTAATGGATCTTCTCGTCCTTTGTATCACAGAGCACATCGCCGCCGATTACGATCTTTCCGGAATCGATCCTTTCGAGGATCGTGGCACAGCGAAGCAAAGTCGATTTACCGCCGCCTGAAGGTCCTATTACGGCAACAACCTCGCCTTTTGCGACAGAAAGATCAATACCCTTGAGGACTTCAAGGTCATTATAAGATTTATGTATGTCATGCATCTCAAGAATATTCATTTCATGTCCTCACGAGTAATAGTTCATTGATTTCTCGGTCAATCCCAAAAGGAGCTCAATTATGAAGTTCATCACATAATAGAACAGGCCTGCAACGATGAAAGGCATTACGGAAACCTGCGCGGAAGCGAGGGCCGAAGCCTGCGTAAACATCTCGGTTACGGCAAGGACCTGTGCAAGCGAAGTATCCTTAACAAGAGTAATGATCTCGTTTCCTACTGAAGGCAGTACTCTCTTTACAACCTGAGGAAGAATGATCTTGAAATATGTCTGGGACTTGGAAAAACCTAATACCTGGGCAGCTTCATACTGGCCCTTGGGCATGGACTGGATTCCGCCTCTGAAGATCTCAGCAAAGTATGCAGCGTAATTTAACGAGAAACCGATGATCGATGCAATGAATCTGTAGTTAAAAGGTCCGATCTGGATGTTTCCCGTTGTGATTCCGAAAAGATAATAAGGACCGAAATAGACCAGCAGGAGCTGGAGCATCAGCGGTGTTCCTCTGAGGACCGAGACATAGACTTTGAAGAATGCCGAAATAGTCTTTATTTTCGACATCTTGCCTGCAGCAACTATAAGACCCAGAGGGAGCGAGAATATTATCGTGAAAAAGAAGATCCCGAATGAGAAACCGAAGCCCTGGCCTAAGAGCTTCATCGTCGAAATGAAAGTCTCCTTATCACCTGTTACCAGGTTATATAACTTGAGCAGGATTTGTGCCAAAAGCGGAATCGCTAAAACGCAGGCTGCAACCAGCAGAACTACAACCGGAGCGGGCTTCTTGATCTTCGCGCCCTCGGGATAGTGCTTCTTTTTGGAATTCATTATTACTTCGGACACGATAAGACATGCTACTGCCAGAACGACACCGCAGCCGGTCAACGTGCCAAATATACTACTTTCCAAAAACGATACTATGGGACTCATACAGAGGATTATAGCACACTAAAGCCCCGCTCGGCATCGCCAAACGGGGCTTCATGTTACTTAATGATCAATAATTACTTGCCGATGGTGGTTACGTCAGAACCGAACCACTTCTGGGAGATCTTAGCCATTGTGCCGTCCTTAGCCATCTCTTCCAATGTCTTCTGGACCTTGTCTCTGAGCTCTGTATTTCCCTTAAGGAAACCTACGCCGTATTCCTCAGCAGAGATTGCCTCGTCGATAACAACGAAAGGCTTGCCTGATGTCTGGATCTCATAACGTGCAACGATCTCATCCATTACGATAGCATCAACGCTGCCGGACTCGAGTTCCATCATGGCATTGAGGTAGGAATCAACCTGAACGAGTTCCTTGAATGTAGCTGTGAGATCAGGATTGCCCTCGAGAGCTGCAAGTCCTGAAGAATCCTTCTGAACGCAAACCTTAAGACCTGCAAGATCAGCGAGAGTCTTTACGGAAGAATCGTTCTTAACAACAACTACCTGCTGGTTCTTCATGTAAGGAGAAGACCACTCGTAAGCGTCCTTTCTATCTTCAGTGATAGTAAAACCGTTCCAGATGCAGCTGATGTTGCCGGATTTAAGTTCCTGGTCCTTGGAATCCCAAGCGATAGGCTGAGCTACGAACTCCATGCCCATTCTCTGAGCGCATTCCTTTGCAAGATCGAGATCGAAGCCTGCATAGGAACCGTCCTTCTCAACGAAGCCCATAGGCGGGAATTCTGAATCGAATCCTACAACGAACTTCTTAGAAGCAGAAGAACCGCAGGATGTGAGCGGCATTAAGAGCATGACTGATGTGAGGCATGCTGCAATAACCTTAGATAATTTCATAATGTTTTACCTCCAAATTGGTCGCCGCCCGAAAACGGCAACGGTCATTATATCACGATTTATTTTGTACCGAAGATTCTGTCGCCGGCATCACCCAGGCCGGGAAGAATATATGCGTTTTCGTTAAGTTCTCTGTCTACATTTCCGACATAGATGTCGATGTCGGGATGAGCCTTTGCAAGTCTCTCGATACCAACGGGAGCTGCGATGATGCACATGAACTTGATCTGCTTGCCGCCGTGAGCCTTAATGGAATTGATGGCATCAACTGCAGAACCGCCTGTTGCGAGCATAGGATCTACTACAACGATTAGTCTCTGGTCAATAGGATCAGGGAGCTTGCAATAGTAATCGTGGGGTTCATGTGTCTCAGGATCTCTGTAAAGTCCGATATGACCGACCTTTGCGAGAGGAGTAAGAGCCTGAACGCCGGGAACCATTCCCAAGCCTGCACGGAGGATAGGAACGATAGCGAGCTTCTTACCGTCGATCATGGGAGCCATTGTCTTCTCGAGAGGTGTCTGAACTTCAACATCTTTGAGAGGAAGATCTCTCAAAGCCTCATAGCCTTCCAATGTTGCGATCTCTTCTACGAGATGTCTGAACTCATAAGTACCTGTCTCGATCTTTCTTAAAAGGGAGATCTTGTGCTTGATGAGCGGATGCTCCATAACATGAACGTTCTTAAAATCTTTATACTGCATATTCCGTCTCCTTTACCGCATAGTTAAATAAGGGTATAAGCAACCTCTTGAATATTTTAGTTGAATGATTTTCTAAGTCAATAAACCAAATCAGGTGTCAAAGAAATATTACAGACAAATGTCAAATTCGTTGCTTGATTTTTACATAAGAGTGCTATTATAAATTAAATCCCACATCAATCAGGAGGACTTGTTATGAGTAAATCCAGCCTTCAGGATGGTGCGGTCTACGACGCGAAATCATTAGGTGCCGGTCGTGTTATAGTACTCGGTTTCCAACACATGTTCGCCATGTTCGGATCGACTGTCCTCGTCCCTGCTCTCACCGGTCTGTCGGTGTCAGCTACACTTCTTTTCGCAGGTTTGGGAACAATCCTTTTCCACCTTCTTTCCAAGAGAAAGGTACCTGCATTCTTAGGTTCTTCTTTCGCATTCCTCGCAGGTTATTTTGCTATCGCTCCTAACGGCGAACGTGAGCTCTTACCTTATGCTTGCTTCGGCGTTGCTTTAGCAGGTCTTGTTTACCTCGTACTTGCAGGACTTATTAAGATCTTCGGCGTTAACCGCGTCATGAAGTTCTTCCCGCCTATCGTAACAGGCCCTATCATCATCGCTATCGGTCTCTGCCTTTCCGGTACAGCTATCAACAGCTGCTCCACAAACTGGCTCGTAGCAATCGTTGCTATCCTCATCATCGTTATCTGCAACATCTGGGGCAAGGGCATGATCAAGATCATCCCTATCCTCTTAGGTGTCGTCGGTGCATGCATTCTCTGCATCGCTCTCACAATCGCTTGCGGCCAGCCCGTTGACGGTTTTTACACGATCGGCGGCAACGCAAATCTCCAGCTCTTCTCAGAAGCCAGCATCGAGAACATCAAGAACGCAGCATGGATCGGACTTCCTTTCCAGTATCAGGATACAGTCTTCTCCATCTTCACGAGCGGCAACCTTGATACAGGTCTCCTCGTAACAGCAATTATTACTATCGTTCCTATCTCTCTTGCTACTATCGTTGAGCATATCGGTGATATCTCCGCTATCTCTTCTACTGTTGGCGACAACTTCATCAAGGATCCCGGACTTCACAGAACACTCATGGGTGACGGTCTTGCAACAACATTGGCTTCACTCTTCGGTGCTCCTGCAAACACAACATACGGCGAGAACACAGGCGTTCTTACACTCTCCAAGGTTTTCGATCCTAAGGTAGTAAGACTTGCAGCAGTATTCGCTATGTGCTTCTCCATCTCACCTAAGCTCGCAGCTTGCATCTCCGCTATTCCTACACCTGTTGTAGGCGGTATCTCCTTAGTTCTTTACGGAATGATCTCCGCTGTAGGTGTCAGAAATATCGTTGAGAATAAGATCGACTTCTCCAAGGCACGCAACGTCATCATCGCTGCCCTCATCCTCGTTCTCTCAATCGGTGTTACATACAGCGCAGCAGGTGCTATCGTAATTCCTTGCGGCTCAGTAGTTATCTCCCTCTCCGGTCTTGCAATCGGATCTCTCGTAGGAATCATCCTCAATGCAGTACTCCCCGGTAAGGACTATGTCTTCGAAGATAACCAGAAGGCTGCACAGGCTAAGGAAGGAATCATCCAGTCCGAACCTGTTAAGAGCGATAAAAAGAAATAATCAGGATCTATCCTGATACAAAAAAGGAGCTGTCGTAAGGCAGCTCCTTTTATTTTGTATTCTCGAAAAATCTGATCAGAGAGCAATAAGCAAACCGATTCCCAAAGTCTCCAGAAGGACGACTACACCTAGCAGGAGCACATACATACGAAGTCTGGCGATATCGTAAACCTGGGCTGCCGCTTTCTTTTCGCGCTTCTCGACAGTCTCAACACCGCTGAAAGCATCTGCAATATAATCGGATGATGCAGCCTTGTCCTCTTCGGCGATATAGATCTCAGGCTCAGGTTCCTGCTCTAATACAACGGGTTTTCTGATCTTCTTTTTAACTTCTGAAGTATCAAGTTCAGGAACGAAGATCTTACTCTCGAGCTTCGGGGCATTCTTTCTGACGCCGACGACTTTGGGCTTAACCTCTCCATATAACAATGCCGTATCCTCGAAAGGATCCATTGCGTTGACGGAAAGCTCAGTAAATTCAGGTGAATCGGAATCTTTAAGATATCCCTTTTGTTCGTGATCGTAGTGAACATTAACATCGACCCTGTCCGTTCTGGTCAGGGGCACATGACGATCGGGATTAAGCCTTCCCGGCCGCTCATAAAGAGGCAGCTCACTCGCGCTCTTGTTCAAAGATATATTGTTCTGTTCTTCACCCATCTCAAGAAATTATACCATACGATTGATATCATTATGCTCGCAAAGGTCCTCCGCGCTCGCGAGCTCGCTTGTGCGGAAATGCTCGCACAATGGATATCAATCTGTTCCTTTGACGAAGCCGTCATCGTCCATAACCAAAAGTTCCTGGTTTACACAGTAATCAACAGCCTTCTTGCCGAGCCTGTAATTGTCCGAATCCACAGGAGCCCTGGATAAGCCCAAAGCCTTAGCAGTCTCGACTATGAGACTCTCATAAGGCATTCCGTACTGCGATACGGCAAGATATCTTGCTGCGCAAGCGGCTTCCTGAACAGGAATATCACAAGCCTTTCTGGCCTTATCGCCTTCAGATGGAATTCGGTAATTGTCCATTACCTTGCCTACTTCAGTACCGTCTTTCCAAAGGAAGATAACTTCTTCAGGTTCATCTGCAGAAGGATCTAACACCTGCCTTGTGAAATGAAGTTTTACAGTCTTCTCAATGCTTCTTACAAGATAAGTGCAGCGCTCGCGCAGCTTGGGTGTCATCTTATTGAGACCTGCAGCAACGATCAATTCTTTGGCGAGAACATCAGCACTGACAGGAGATTCCTGTTCAACGACCGACGCAACCCAGCCCTGCAGAACCTTAGTATTTCTGGCGTCGCAGAATTCAGCGGCCGTCATGAGCTTGGGCTTCAAGTCGGCTGAGCTGTAAATGAGTTCAGGTGATCCGGACCCTATGTCATCAGTTTTTTTTTGAGCCTGATCGTCAGATCCGTCTGTTTCTTCTTCCGGTGTGACTCCGTAGATCGTCACTTGCGGTTCAGGTTTTCCCGTATCTTCAGGTGCTGTTTCTTCAGTTTCAGAAGGAGCTTCAGCGCCCTCCGAAGGCTCTTCTTCAGGAGTTTCTTCTATAGGTGCCTCTTCAGCCTTCTTTGAATTTTCGATTATAGCTACTAACTTCTCGAATACCTTGTCAGGATTCTCCCACCACTCGAGAGACCATATCCTTACGATGTTCCAGCCGAAGCCCTTGAGCATCGACATCTGTGATACTTCTCTGGATGTCGTCGTACCGGACTGGGCATAAACGGGTCCGTCTAAGAGGATACCGAGGCAGTATGTGCCGTCCTTTTCGGGCGATACAACGCCGATGTCGATCTTAAATCCTGACTTGCCGACGCCCTTGTCGGTATCGTAACCGATATCCTTAAATCTCGCGCAGATGTCATCGGCAATACCGGTGAATGCGGCATTCTTATCGATCAAAGGAGTGCCGGAGTTATCGGATGAGCTTCCTGTATTTGCGATGTCCTGATCCCAGATCGTGCTGCCGCCCGCATACTGCAGGAATCTCTTAAATGCCTTAACGCCTTCTGATGCAGTATCGTTGATGCGGATCTCTTCAGGTGAGATCGATGAGAATACTTTCATCTCGATCCTAGATCTCGTAACAGCAACGTTAAGTCTTCTCCAGCCGCCGTCTCTGTTAAGAGGACCGAAGTTCATAATGAGCTTTCCTGTCTCGTCCTTACCGTAACCTACGGAGAAGAGAATTACGTCACGCTCATCACCCTGAACGTTCTCCAGGTTCTTAACGAAGATTGGCTCTTCTGTTCCGAACGCCCACTTCTCGAGGACAGGATCCTTGCTCGCAGCTTCATCTAAGAGGTCTTCGATAAGTGACTGCTGCTGGATATTGAATGTAACTACGCCGACGCTGTACTTGGACAGCACGGGATCGTGCGCACGCTTAATTATCTCGTCGATAACGGCCTGCGCTTCGATCTTGTTAGTTCTCGTCTTGCCTGAATCGAACGAACCGCCGCAGTCAACTAGCGTAACCTTCGACTCTCTGTCATCAGGTGACGGGAATGTATAGAGCCTTCCGTCGTAGAAGGACTTATTGGAGAATGTAATGAGACTCTCATGACGGCTTCTGTAGTGCCATGCGAGGAACATCTGAGGCATGGAGATAGCGAGGCAGTCGTCGAGGATGCTCTCCAGGTCATCTGTCTCATAATTATCGTCACCGTCATCTACCTGCTCCATGAAGAAAGACGTAGGCGGCATCTGCTTAGGGTCGCCTACGATAACGGCTTCCTTACCTCTCGCGATAACGCCGATAGCCTTACATGTCGGGAGCTGTGAAGCCTCGTCGAAAACAACAACATCAAACATGCCGCACTTATCAGGATCTAAGAACTGTGCGCATGACAGAGGGCTCATGAGCACGCACGGACAGAGCTTTAAGATGAGCTCGCCGATCTGCGTAAAGAGCGTTCTGATAGATACGCCTCTGCCGCCTGCCTTTATCGCATGCTGCAGGATTCCCAAAGCGGATGAAACATGTGCGTCTTTTGAGAGGTCAGGCAGGTTCTTTGCGATCCTTAAGTAGATCTCCTGTCTGGTAAGCTTTTCGAAGTCATCGTTGACCTTTGAAAGCTCAGCGATCTTCTTCTCGAAAACAAGGCCAGAGAATGTTCTCAAAACATCAGAGCTGTCGATTATCATGGAGATCAGCATTGAGCTGTAACCCTTGCGGAATGCGCCTATGATCTCATCTCCTCCGATCATGCCGCAGCCGTAACCGGAAACGAGGTTAGAGATCTTATAAGAGCCGCACTTCGAAGCCATAAGGTTAAACTGCATTCTGTCTCTCAAGTAATCGCTGTCAGACCTTAATGTCTCTGCCATCTGCTTCTTTGTCTCGAGCATCGAAGCAGCAGGTTCAAACGCGCCGTATTCCAGACCGTATGCTGTGTTCAATGCATCATACTGGGTCCTGTAAGCATAAGACTTAGCATTGAATTCGTTTGCAGCATTAACAACAAGCATGTCGCCGTTTCCGATCAGTTTTCGAAGCATTCCTGTAGGATCGAAAGGAGCGAACTCTGAGAAAAGATTATGCGCATTCTCGTTTGCTGCTTCAAAGTAAGCCATATCAAAGCCCGGGAAAGCCGCACCAGGATTATAGTATTCGCCAAGATAACCTCTTCCGAGAGTTATATAGTTCATTGCATTCTGAACTGAATTCTTGTAATCGACAAGAAGCTTGAAATCCTGCTCCAAAACTTCCTTGCGGTTACCCTTAAGATCGTATGCCTTGACCTTCTTATAAACGTTATTCTCAGCCATGCCTCTGACGAGAGCATTTTTCGCCTTCGCAGTAACGATCTCATTAAGAAGTGCTGTTCCGTCAAGATCTAAGAATCCGGGCTGATATACAGCGAGAAGCGCATCACGCCTTGCTACAGCATCTTTGCAGCTTGTTATCATGTCTCTTATCGTAAGGTACGCGCTTTCCGTGTCATCGCAGCAGACCATGCCCTTAGGGAGATTCATGTTCTTAAGCTTTGCGATCAATGCGCTGCAGGAGCTTAAGCCTGCGATCCTTCCTATTGTTCCGGGTTCGCCCGG
Source organism: Clostridiales bacterium (assembly GCA_017537905.1). The sequence goes on from JAFYJX010000062.1 coordinate 10,267, forward strand.
GATACGGCAGTTGTTTTCTGTAAGGAACTTGTCGAATGCGCCGACTGATGCGGCAAACTCGTCATAAGCCTTAATGAAAGCATCTACCAGAGCAGGAAGTTTGCTCTTTGCATCCTGTGAATATTCAGATGATTTAACGAAAGGAAGCTTGCCCTCAAGGTGCGTTGAAGAAGCTACCAATTCACCTAAGGCAGTCTCGATCTCCTTTACCCTGTCAGCGTTGATCTCATCAACAAAGCCGTCGTCAAAATCACCGCACTCAGGAGCATTCTGGTTGCTGGCATAAATGTTGATGAGCTCATACAAAGACATGCCGCAGCCGCGTCTGGTATGGAGAGCCTCAACATATGTATCAAGTTCTTTTCTCTTAGCGGCGATATCTTCCAAAGCCTTGTTATAATCGCCTTCATCCTTCGTCTTGAGCCTTACTTCGCTTGCAACCTTAAGCTGGTCCAAAACATAGCTCTTACGAACCTTATTGGAATGGAGTTCCAAGCAGAAAGGTGCGATTCCGATCTTCTCCAGACGCTTATAAACAACGTCTAACGCTGCCTTCTTCTCGGCGGCGAAAAGAACCTTCTTACCGTTCGCAAGACAGTTCGCGATTATCGATGTGATCGTCTGTGATTTACCTGTTCCCGGAGGGCCGTGGAGAACAAAGCTCGTGCCCTCACCAGCACGCTTGATGGCAGCAAGCTGTGAAGCGTCTGCAACGATAGGAAGATAAACATCTTCTTCCGGAACCTTGCCGGATGAAGAGATATCTTCGTAGTCCCACTCGAGCTGTCCGTTTATGAGACTCTTTACGATCTTATTCTGCGCGATCTCGTCTCTGTGGCTGTGCATGTCATTCCACATGACAAACTGCGAGAATGAGAACAGGCCCAAAACGCAGGAACGGATTACTTCCCAGCCCTTAAGGGGCTTTACGATCTCCTTAACCTGGTCAAAGATCTTATTTACATCAACGCCATTCTCGTCAGTAGGAAGGCTGTTGCTGAATTCATCGAACTCGATCTTGAAGTCCTGTCTGAGCTTCTCGGAAACAGTTACGTTAAACTGTGTATCCTCGTCCCTTCTTCTCATCGTGTACTTGATACCGAACTTCTTTACGAGTTCTACCGGGATCAAAAGAAGCGGAGCATAGCAGGGATCTTTCCTGTCCTTCTCATACCACTTCAGGAAACCGCACGCGAGGAACAAAGTGTTGGCGCCGTTCTCTTCCATAGAGGTCTTCGCGCCTCTGTAAAGTGTCTTTATGTTCTTATCGAGAGTGGCATTCGTAAGCGATGAGACAAGCACATTCTTCTCGTACTGCTTCTCGATATATTCCTTAAATTCTTCGATGTTGGGAAGATCTTCGATCGCATAGTCTTTTGCAGGGATCTTCTTGATTTTCTTTTTTGCAGGTGCCTTTGCAGCAGAAGCTTCAGCAGATGCTTCTTTAACGGGCTCGTCTTTGGGTGCCTGCTCAGCCTGTTCAGCCGTTTCTTCCGGCTTATCTTCAGGCTTATCCTGAGGCTCGTCCTCAGTCTTTTCAGCCTCAGCTGCCAACTCCTCTACAGGAGTCTTCTCAGTCTCAATCTCATCAACAGGCTTAATCGCATCAGGGATCTCTTTTTCAGCAGGAGTCTCGGAAGCAGATTCCTCTGCCTCTTCCTCTTCTTCATCACCTCTGGATATAATCGAAAAACTCTTATCCTGAGCCAGAAGATCCTCGATCTTGTCGCACTCCGGCACAAACAGCGGGATGCTTGTTCCCTTTATCCTCAGATTAAGAAGTGCGTTTCTGGTGCTGAGATCAAGGAGTTTGCGTTCCCACAAGTCAAATTTGACCTTGCTTCTCTCAAGATTGAGTTCACCCATAAGTGATTCCTCCTGACAAGACTTATATCAAATAATTATAACTTATTTTTTAGGAAACTGCGTGCCAGTTTAGATTTTTCAGCATCTTCCGGCCCATAATTTCTTATGTGGAATTCCACATAAAGAATTATGGTTTAAAAACATGTCAACCGGGTCACTTTTTGTTGAAATTCAGTCTCTTGCGGAGCTCTTTATAATCAGGCACGATCTCAGCAACGATCGCCCAGAATCTGCTCGAATGGTTTGGTTCAATAAAGTGTGCGAACTCATGAACGACCACATATCTTATGACCGCCCTGTCCTTCTCGAAAAGCCTGTAGCTGAACTTAAGCTCGCCTCTTTTTGCAAAGCACTCGCCCCAGAAAGATTTGTAATCGCCAAGCGTGATCTTCTTCGGCATGGCAACGCCGCGGCGCTCGAACAACGGATACATCTCGCCGCAGAGGTCAACTATTATGCTCTTTATGCAGCGCCTTCTCCACTTCTCGTAGGTCATGTATTTCGTGCGGTAATCGGAAGGATCCGTGACTTCCAAAGTAATGACGCCGTCTTCAGCACGGCATAAGTTTTTCGGGCCCTTCAAAACCTTAAGAACATAGGGATTTCCGAGAACATTAAAGACCTCTCCGTCGACATAGCGCCGCGACAGACTCTTGGTCTTTTCTTCGTTCACCACATTGTCGATGGACTTAAGAAGATAGTCCTGCTTGGAGATGATGAAGTCCTCAGCTTCTTTTACTGATGCATAGTAAGGGAGCGAGCAATACAAAGTTCCGTCGCGCCTTACGCGGACGTTGATGTTCCTGATTCTCTTGCGTTCGAATTCGATGCTGACTTCCCGGGATCCGAGAGTGATCTTACGGACAGACATAGGATTCCTTTAAGGATTTGCCTTGATCATCTTATCGAAGTTCTTGCCGTTCATGTCTGCCATTGTGTGGCCGAGCTCAGCAAGGCGGGATTCGATATGCTCCTGTTCCTTGGGACGCTTGATCTTAAGAGTCGTAGTCTTGATCATTTCCTCTTCGGAGAAGACGAAGTTTCTTACGATCTTATACTGAGGCATCTTGTGGTTAGCCTCGTGCATCTTGTCATTCAGATACATCTCTACCTGGCCGTCATCAGGCTCAGTGGAAAGGCCCATTTCAGCTCCGATTGCCTTACGGTTGATGAGAAGCTTGGCGCAGATATCGATAGCTTCACGCTCGTTCCTGTTGCCCCAGACGAATGCCTCTGCAACGCCCTTGATCTCAGTAAGGACTGCCTCGATCTCTTCAGGGAAAGCCTTCTTACCGTTTGTAAGAACGATCATGGACTTAACACGGCCGGTGATGTGAATGGAACCTGTCTTGTCGATATAACCCATGTCGCCTGTATGGAACCAACCGTCATCGTCGAAGACATCCTTGGTAGCTTCCTCATTCTCGTAATAACCATGCATTACGCAGTCAGACTTCGTAAGGATCTCACCTACAGCCTTAGGACCCTTGCCCTCAGCATCGATAGCGACAGTTACACCAGGCAGAGGACGTCCGACAGAACCGTGGACATTTACTACTTCCGTTGTAACAGAGATAACCGGTGAAGTCTCCGTAAGGCCGTAACCCATGAAGAACTGGAGACCGAAATCCGTGAATGCATCGATATATTTCTTGTCGATTCCGGCGCCGCCGATAACAACCATACGGAAGTTACCGCCGAGCTTATCCAGGATATCCTTGAAAACAGCACGTCTTACATCAAGACCGCACTTCCTTAAAAATCTTGTTACAGGTCTTGCGATCGCGATAACACGCTCCTTGCCTGAAGCCTTGATACCGTCTTCGATCTTGGAGTAGATATTTTCGAAAAGAAGAGGAACCGAGATACAAACCTGCGGCTTCCACTCTTCCATATTCTTTACGATATAACGCAAGCCGTCGCACATACAGATGCAGGCACCGCATGAGAGGATAAAGAAATCGCATGTATTCTCAAATGTGTGATGCAGCGGCAGGATCGAGAAAGCACGGTCACCCCTTCTTACATCGAGAGTCTGCGAAATAGCATAAACGTTTGAAACGATATTCTGGTGGGAGAGCATAACGCCCTTACTCATCGAAGTCGTACCTGAAGTAAAGAGAATGATCTTAACCTCATCGGGGTCGATCTCAGTCTCTTCGAACTTGGTGTCGCCTGCTTCTCTTAAGAAGTTTCCTTCCTTGATAAGTTCGTAGATATCAACGAATCTGTCATCTGCATCCGGCCATGTGTCATCAGGAGTCTTGCCTGTGAGGCCTTCCTTATAGAAAATGACAAATTTTTCGAGCGGGATATCGAGCTCGCCGGACTTGATCTTCTGTGCGATCGACAGCATCATCTTGTGGTGCTTGTGATGGTAGAAGATTATCTTTGACTTTGATCTTACGAGGAGCTGGATGAGTTCTTCTTCAGGAAGCATTCTGTCCAAAGGGACACCAACAGCACCGGATGAAAGGATCGCATTATAAGACACGAACCACTCGTAAGCATTCTCGCCTACTACGGCAAGTCTGTCTCCGGCATATTTGCTGTTAAGGATATAGGTGGCAAGACCCTTGATGTCATTGCCGTATTCAAAAAAGCTCCTGTGAACTTCAGAAAGCTTAGGTGAGCGTCTGAAAATGAACGCATCAAGCTCAGAGTACTTGTCGCAAGTACGGACAACCAAATCCTTAATGTCCGTGAACTTCTCAGCTGTAAATACAGGTGTGCCCTGAACAGGATTCATACTATTACCTCCATGTGCTTTGTCTTAGCTAAAGCTAAAAGTCAAGCGCAACTGAAAATATAACATACTTTGGAAATATTTTACAATAATTCGCTAAAATACCTTTTTTGAGTATAATATGTTAGATTTATGCCAAAACTGCTCAAGGAAGTATTTATGTCTGAAGAAAATAATATAAAGACCGAAGAGAACAATATCCAGGCCGACGAGTCTAAGATGTCCCGTGCCGACCACCATAAGCAACTGGACGAGAAGTACCCTACCAAAAGAGGCTTCTGGGACGTAGTTGCCAAGAATGGTTTCCTTCTCCTTACTCATATCCTCTGCGATATGAAGTGTATCGGCCGCGAGAATTTCCCTAAGGAAAATCCTTACGTCGTCGCATCCAACCACCAGAGTTATCCTGACGGCGTTCTCATCATAGACTACTTACCTAAGGGCCACTTCAAGTGGATGTGCTGCCTCGCAGCTTCTGACCTCGAGACCAACCACGGCAAGCTCGGCCGCCTCATCATGCGTGTCGGCAGAGGCATTGCCGTCGACCGTTACGGCAACCCCGTAAGAGGTCTCATCAAGGCAAAGAAGGAAGTCGAGAAAGGCAACATCTGCTTCGTCTTCCCTGAAGGCACGAGATCTCACACCGGCAAGCTCGCCGAGATGAAGGACGGCGCCGCATACCTCGCGATCAAGGCCGGCGTTCCCATGGTCCCCGTCTACATCGCAGGCGCATATCAGATCTGGCCCAGAACTTCCAAGAAGCCTCACCCGCTTAACGGCTTCCACCGCCGCAAGATCAGGATCTATGTCGGCGAACCTCTCCACGGCGAAGACTTCGACAACGACGCTCACAAGATGACAGAAGCGCTCTCTGCATGGATGCACAAGCACGAAGATCTCTACTGGGATCCGGAAACAAATTTCGAAGCTAAGTAAAAAACAAGGGTTCACTTCAAAGTGAACCCTTAATTTTTTCTGTCAGTATTTTCCGGACTGATTCATTCGTCCATATTTGTTTTTGTTGATCTGAAAATATAC
>JAFYJX010000063.1 GCA_017537905.1 Clostridiales bacterium
GTTGATGCCCATTGCACGAACGAGAGCTTCAAGGTCGATCTTTCCTGCCGGGTCGCCACGAAGGTTGAAGCCTGTCGTAGGATTCTGCTGGTGGCCTGTCATGCCCGTGATGGAGTTATCGAGGATGATGACTGTTGAATTTGTCTGGTTATATGCGATATTTGCAAGACCTGTCATGCCTGAATGCATGAATGTGGAGTCGCCGATAACAGCAACTGTCTTCTTCTCTGCGTCAGCGCCCAAAGCCTTGTTAAAGCCGTGGAGGGAGCTTATGGAAGCGCCCATGCACTCTGTCGTATCGATAGCGCAGAGCGGCGGAGTAGCACCAAGTGTGTAGCATCCGATATCGCCCAATACTGTGAGCTTGAGCTTGGAAAGAACATAGAACATTCCTCTGTGAGGGCAGCCTGCGCACATTGCCGGCGGTCTTCCGGGAAGGCCTTCGATAGGCTTGCAGGCGGGCTTTTCGGGAAGACCCAGCTTAGCAGCGATGAGGCCCTGTGAGAACTCATCGATAAGAGGGAACAGATCCTTGCCTGTTACTTCAAGACCTAATGTCTTGCAGTGTGTCTCAATGATGGGATCGAGCTCTTCTACTACTACGAGCTTACCTACCTTGGCTGCGAAGTCCTTGATCTTCTTTTCGGGAAGCGGATTGATAAGACCGATCTTCAATACGGGATACTTATCTCCGAATACTTCCTTAACGTACTGGTATGAAGTGGAAGAAGTGATGATGCCCATGGATGTATCTGAGCCTTCTTCTACGCGGTTAAGAGAAGATTCTTCAGCAAATGCTACGAGCTTTCTTGTTCTCTCCTCAACGATGGGGTGACGCTTCTTCGCATTTGCGGGAACCATTACGTACTTGCCTGCATCCTTAACATAAGGCTTAACAGGGATATCAATTCTCTCGCCTGTCTCTACGACTGACTGGGAGTGAGCAACTCTCGTGCACATCTTGATAAGTACGGGTGTATCAAACTGCTCGGAAATATCGTAAGCCTCGATGACGAAGTCCTTTGCTTCCTGGGAATCAGCGGGCTCTAACATAGGCATCTTGGCTGCGATAGCATAGTGTCTTGAATCCTGCTCATTCTGTGAAGAGTGCATTCCGGGATCGTCTGCAACAAGGATGACCATTCCGGCATTAACACCCGTGTAGCTCATTGTAAAGAGAGGGTCAGCTGCAACGTTAAGTCCTACGTGCTTCATTGCACAGTAAGATCTCTTGCCTGCACGGCTCGCACCAAAAGCGGTCTCCATAGCGACCTTCTCGTTAGGTGCCCATTCGCAGTAGATCTCTTCGAACTTAGCGGCTTCTTCTGTTGTTTCCGTACTGGGAGTGCCGGGGTACGAACTTGCGACTGATACGCCGGCCTCATAAAGACCTCTGGCGACAGCCTTGTTTCCAAGCATTAGTTCTTTCATGTTTCTTCTCCTAGGATATGAGTTTATACATAAATCAATTTGTAGATTATACGACAATTCGACGTATGTTTAAACAAAAACCCTTAAGAAAAATAATAAGAAAGAAAATGTCAAACGGGGGTACGCTCTTTAAGCTGCGTCCTCGAAAACAAGGTCTTCGGCTTCTACGGTCTTCTCGAAATAGTTGGAATACTTATATTTGGTGCCTGTACACTTGGGCAGGTTCAGAGCCAGGTCGGTCCTGGCGTGATAGATATTTGCACTGTCAGTCAGGTTGAAGAACGGATAAATCGATGAGCCGTAGGTCTCGCTTGCCGTATCATCCCAGAGAACGTCAATGTTATAGTACTCACCGTCCAGGAACACGATATTCCAGGAATGAGCTCCGTCCTCACCGCCTATGCTGGAATCAGTCGTTTTTCCGGTGACATAATAGCAGGTCATTCCGGCCTTTTTCATAAGATACTGGAATGCCCTCGAGTAGCCTGCACATACCGATTTGTGAAGAACGATCACAGAATAAGCACTCTGATTGTAGGGCGCAGATTCATCGTATGTTGTGTTCTTGCAGATATAATCATGAATGGCACGTTCGCGCTCTACCAGAAACGGCTGGGATCTCGCACTGTCGAGGATCTCGTCTGCCGCTTTCTCAAATGCGACTTTCGCAGACTGGAGCTTATCGGGCGTGTTCGCGAAATCGTAAAAATCGAATGAAACGTCATCTATGTTTCCTGTCTCGGAATCGTATGTATATTCGTACTGGTTGTCGATCCAGAAGAGCTCCGGATGGTCGTTAAGCACGGCATCTATAGCCTTTGTGAGATGGTCTGCATTGACTTCCACTTTACATTTGAAAGACTGTTTTCCCTGGGAGAGTTCCTCGTAAAGCTGGGAATAGATATCCTTCTCCTTAGCGTTAAGGACCGAGAAATAAGGATTCGATTCAGCGTCGAAATTGGATCTTGTGTAGGTCTCGCCTGAGTCTTTCTCAGGATCATCCGAACCTGAGTCATAATCATAGTCATTGTCAAAGCCGAGATCGAAGTCTTCGAACTCATCACAAGCGCAAAGGCTTGTAAAAACGGCTGCCATCAGCAATACGGACACAAACTTAACAAACTTCTTATACATAAAAATTCCCCTCAGGATTATTTCCTAAGGGGAATTATAAGGAAAAACTCGTGATTATTCTATCCTTGAACAATTATTCTTTAAGTGCCAGGGACTTTTCTTCGACTTCTGTTCCCTCATCGGCATCAGGTGCCTCGAGTTCTTCAGGCTCTACAGCCTTCTTTGCGCGGAACTTAAGAGCGAGCGCTGCAACGCCGATAAGGCAAAGAACGATTCCTAATGCTACGATCGCATAATCGTAGAAAAGTCTTGCCTCTGTCATCTGCGTAGCAAGCTCCCAATAAGGGAATTCATAGCCGTATCTCTCCTTGTCTGTCTCGCCTAACGGGAACATGGTGTCAACAACTCTGGTAATTGAGAATCTTCCTGTGTCGTTAACTACCAGGATCTGAGGATTGGTCAGTGAATAATTCGGCATTGCATTCTTAAAGTCTGCTACGGCTACGCCTCTTACAAGCTCAGGAAGCATTGCTTCGTAGCACTGAATAGCGTAATCGGTACTGCCGGATGAAGCAGGGCTTGAAGATCCGCCCATATCACCGTAATCACCATAATCGCCATAACCACCGTAATCACCGGAATTCTCACTGCTCTGGGGAATATTCTTAGAATCACCGCCGTAGAGAGCGCCCAAAGCACCGAAATAAATGAATGCCCTGTTTTCCTGCTCACCTGCGAGCTGGGCAACCTTCGTATTCTTCTCTTCTACAACACCGATGATCGTAAAGAGCTTGCCGTCTATCTCGACCATACGGCCTGTTACGTCATAAGAACGGAAGAACTTCCACGCGAGAACGTCATTGATAACGATCTGGTATGTATCTACCGGAGTCTCGGGCAGGAATCCGCCGGACATATATCTGAACGGATGGAAAGCCTTGTAGTTTCCGCCGACTGCAACAAGTTCAACGTCATAAGCTTTGCTGTTCTCGCGCTTGCCTTCAATGACCGTAACAGCTGAGATCTGTGACTTTACCGTTGAAGAATAGCAGTCTTCCCATCCTCTGAGCTTATTGGCATTTCCGGAATGGCTCTTGCCGCTTGAGACAAGACCGGTATCAGCTGCGGACTGCAGTGACTGTCTGATCAAGGGAAGGTCTCCTAAATGGATAGACTTGCCGCCCTGGGTATATGTGAGCGGTGATGTTTCACCTTTGGCTCTGACACCGCCGGCATAAACGACCATGTGCCTGAAAGCATTATCCGACTTGTTCTGCCAGTATTCTGCAACATACTGGTCAGGTCTCGTATCGGTAAGGTAAACGGCTCTGCCGATACCGAATGCGATAAGTCCTAACGATGCCACAACGATCCAGAAAGGGACTGCAAGAACGAGTCTTAAAAGATCTCTTTTGATCTTTCCCTTCTCGATATTTAAGAATTGTTTTGTCTTTTCAATAATACGCATTATAAAAATCCTTCAGGATTACTTAGCCTTTAGCCTGGTAGTCTTCAAGTCTTACGCGCTGTCCGTCTTCCAAAGGTTTTTCGGATCTGGTAACGATCATTACATCGTACTTGTCGAGGCCCTCGCCCTTGATAGCCGTATATGTTCCGTCAGTCTTTTCGATCTGAACATCAACTCTCTTAACAACATACTTGTCTCCGAGAGGAGTGGATGAACCGACGATGGCATATACGAAAGTACCGCTGTTATCTTCATTTACCGCGCTTGCCGATACAACGCACTTATAGTTGTCGTTGCCTCTTCCGGCATTAACGATCATCTCTTCGCCAGGCCATGCGGTCTGCGCATCAATACGGCACTTTACAAGTGTCTCGCCTCTAGGATTTGACGGATTGGGTTTCTTGGATAAAACCGTACAGCCGTCAGCATAACCGCTTGTTATCTCAAGTGTCTGGCCTGCCCAGATATTCTGGGCTGCAGATGCCTCAAAAGTAAATGTACATGTATAAACGGCATCAGTCTCGGGAATGATATAGCCGATTACACCCTTATCTGTAAGCACGTCTCCGGCACTTACGGAGATGTTGTAGACCATGCCGTCTGCAGGTGCCTTGATCTCAGTGATCTTAGCCTTTGCTTCGAGATCGGCGATCTCTATTTTGAGTTCTTCTATCTCTTCGTCACGGTCTCTGATATCGTCTTTTGCCTTGTCGGCATTGATACCTGCTTCGACCTTGGCATCCTTATATTCCTTGTTTGCCTTATTAAGAGCATTCTGTGCTGCAGTTACGGCACTCTTTGCTGCCTTCTCGGAAGGAAGTCCCTCCAAAGCTGCAATAGCAGCCTGGGCTTTCTCGATCTTGCTCTGGCATGCGGAGAGCTTTGCAGATGCCTCATCCATGCGGTCCTGGGCAGATGAGAGCTGGGATTCGAGTTTCTTGATCTCAGCCTTCTTCTCATTGATCATCTTGGTGAGCTTTGCGATCTCTGTCGTAGGATTCTCGAGTTCATCGGGAGCCGGTGTAGGAGTACCAAGTGCTACATAGACATCAATCTGTGACTTAAGCGGGGCAATCTCGGCGTTGAGCTTGTCGATCTGTGACTTAAGACCTTCTACCGTATCTGCTGCTGCATTTACTGCTGCTTCGAGGGAAACTGCCTTTGCTGACTCCTCGTCGATTATCTTCTGATTTTTTGAAGTAGTAGACTTCTTATTCTGAACTTTCTTCAAAGTCGCCTTGGCATCAGCGAGGAGCGCCTGGTCCGTATTTATAGCGTCAGTATACATGCTGTAATCAGTAGTCTTCTTAGGCTGTCTTGCATCGTATGCCTTTTCGCGCTCCTTAGTCTTGAGCAAAGTCTTTTTGGACTTAAGGTCTTCTGAATCTTCAACGCCCTTAAGTTTAATGATCGGATCTCCCTTCTTTACCGATGTATAAGTATCGACAAGGACCGACTCGACTTCTCTGCCTTCGAGTCCTTTGATCTCGGTCTGGTTATCTACCTCGACATTGCCCCTCGCACTGTTCGAGTATGAGAGATTTCCTCTTGAAGCATATTGACCCACGACCTTAGGAATTGTTAAATTCATGATCGTGTTCGAGAAGAATGTCAGTAATGCAAGAATTACTACAAAAGCAATCATTGCCTTTATAACTTTTGCTCTTCTAACGCTACCCTTAGCCATCTTATTGTTCCTCCATATTTCCGTGTGCTCTTCGCAACCTGTTTCTTATTTGATTCCCGATCTCGAGATACCCTCGACCAGATATTCCTCACCCCAGAAGAAGATAAGGAGCGGCGGTATCATGTATACACTAGACGCCGCAAACGCGATTCCCAATTCCGGTTCGTTTATCTGTGAAAGGAACACTGACAGCGGCTGTTTGTTTACATCAGTCAAGAGTACCAGCGGCTGCTCAACCATGTTCCAATAATCGATGAAAAGAAGTATCGTCAAAGCGAATATCGCGTTCTTACATAAAGGCAGCGCGATGTTCGTGAATATCTGCCATTCCGTGGCACCGTCCAGCGTCGCGGCTTCGATATAACCTGACGGAATCTGGCGCATGTATTTGGTAAGAAGGAAGATCGCAAATGTCGAGAAGATACCCGGCAATATGATCGCCCATACAGTATCTAAGATGCCGAGCTTTTCTGAGATCATGTAGTTAGGAACAAGCGTGACCTGGAAAGGCATGAGCATGAGGATGATATATGAGAAGAACAATACCTCTCTTCTCTTTCTTCTGTATCTTGCGAATGAGTAAGATGCGAGACATGCTACTACCATCTGTCCTGCAACGATAGGAAGTGTGAGCAGGATCGAATTCCAATACTTGAACAGGTATTCGGGATTCATGAAGAGCAGTGTCGTGTACTGGTTTATCGTAACTTCTTCAGGAATGAGCTTCAGTACAGGCGTTCTGGACATATATGTCGCACCCTGTGTAGCGTGTCCCGACATACTCTGGAAAACCGTCTGGTAGTTTCCGACGATCTCTTCGGATGACATGAATGAATTAAGGAATGTGAAGAAGATCGGTACGAGTGCCAAAGCGGAAATGACGATGGCGATGGCTACTCCGATCCCTGTTAATACGCCTGTCTTGACTTTGCGTTTTCTTAAGTTTGCGGCGATCCTCTTTCGCTCGCTCGCGAAAAATGCCTCTCTGGCTTCTTCACTCAACGAAGTGATGAATGTCTCCGGCTTCTTTGATTCTGTATAGATATTGCGGCGTGCGAGTGTTGCCTGCTTTCTTCTTTCCAATCGCTTGATATCGTCCATCTTATTCCTCCACATCCTTATCGAACTTGGATTCTGCGAAGAACAGACCGCCGACGATGATGATCATGACAATACACATTACGATGGCACCTGCAGAAAGCTTGCTGTAGTCCAGGTGAGTAAATGAGTTGTTCATGAAGTGCTGAAGCATATAGAGGTTATCGAACGGATAGTCACCGGTTAAGAGATAGACCTCTCTGAATATCTTAAATGAATTGATAAGCGACATGATTCCGACAAAGAAGATCGTCGGTGAGAGATAGTGGAGCTTGATCTTGAAGAATCTCTTAACAGGGCCGGCGCCGTCCATGGCGGCGGACTCCAGTATCTCATGAGGAATGCTGTTAAGAGCTGCAAGGAACAATACCATGTTGTAGCCCAGGTTCTTCCACAGGAACAACAACATGATTACGACCTGCGCATATTGTGACTTAAGCCAGTCGATCTTCTCTGCGCCTTCGAAAAGCTGGGCGGTAAATCCGTTTACAACACCGTTGTAGCTGAAGAATACCTGCCAGATAAGAACGACGGAAGCTACAGGAACCATCATGGGGTTCAAAAGGAAGCTTCTGAACAAGCTCTTGCCCGGAAGTCCCGAATTAAGGAGCAAAGCGATGAGCAGAGCGAGGACTACGGCCAAGGGCACGGAAATAAGAGCGAATGTAAGTGTATTCTCAGACGCTGCGATAAAAGCATCGTTGGTAAGAACTCTCTGGTAATTTCTGAAACCGACGAAATCAGTATTCGTGGGGGACTTTTGGAATGAAGTCATAAGGAGCATTATGAGCGGCAGGAAGAAAAAGACCATAACGCCGGCAAGGCTCGGTGTGAGGTAACCTGTAAAGATGCCCCAGTCACGAAGCTTTCTTTTGAAATGGCTCTTCTTGCGGAATTCTACTTTTGCCCTTCTCTCGGGAGTATCTTCAAAAACGGGAATGTCCTTAGGTGTCAGCTTCTGGCTGGCCAGAGGAGTGACATTCTTCGGCTTAGGCCTGTTGATAAGGGCCTCTTCGTGCTCTTCTTCGGAAAGTACTTTGACTGCAGGTTTTTCCTTAGGGGCCTTGACGGTTGCTTCAGTAACAGGCTTTTCCGCAGTCTTATCTGCCTGTGCAACCTCAGACCCCGGCCTCATACCGGTGACTTCACCTTTTTCAATTAACTGGTTATCTTTACTTGTCCTATTATCCATACTAAACAACAGTGTCCCCACACTTTACATACGGATTATAATCCGTTGCTGATAATACTCTAATATAACTTTATGTACATTTTGTGGCAAACCGGCATCAAAACGGCATCATTTAAATGTTTTTGGTGTGTCTATACAAGTATATCCTTTATTAGCCGTCAAATAGTATAATTTTAGTTAAGATTTTTTATTCAAACGGAGCCTTTATGAAGCAGGAGAAAGTTCTTAACTATAAAGGAGGCAGGGCGATCGACGCGAAATCGTTCTTTCTGATCTGCGCTCTTGTACTCATTTACTGTCCGTTTTTCTATACCGAGATGATCGGCAATTATGTCGGCGACACCGCTATCCAGATAAGGATCGGCTTAGACTGCCTCTCATCCGGGAAGTTCATTCCGTCAGAGATCTACAGCTGGCACGAGGGCCTGTCCTGGCTTCCCCACGAGATCGGCTGGTATTATCTCGTCGGAATAGCATACAAGCTCTTGGGTCTTGCAGGCATTATCGCAGTTGCAGCAGCCTTCAACTATACGATCGCTGGAATAATCTTCAAAAGATACAGCAAGACCGTTCATCCGCTTATCCTTGTGGGAATCGCAGCTGTCGCAAGGCTCCTGTCCTTCCCCAACTACATCGCCAGACCTCATCTTTTCTCCGAACTCGCTCTTTTACTCCTTATATATGTAATGCTCAGCAAAAAGAGTCTTCTTTTTAAATCCCTGTTCTTCTGCGGAACGGCATTCCTTATGGCGTGGTTCCACGGCGGCATGGTTCCGGTCCTGTTCGCGGTTTATTTCGTTTTCGTGGTGATCGAACTGGTTTTCAAGCAGTTTAAGACTGCCCTTATCTGTCTTGGTGCAGCAGCAGGCGCTTTTGTCTGTTCACTTCTCAACCCTCTCGGATTCGATATCTGGACATATGGTCTTAAGCAGTCCGCAAATACAGGTTTCTGGCAGATCAACATGGAGTGGGCACCCAAGAATTTCGAGATCTGGGAGATCACATTGATCCTCATAGCCCTCGTGGCATTCGTGGTTGACGGCAGAGTCAGAAAGTTCGAGAAGAGCGCCATCATCAGACTCTGCATTCTCTGCATGTTCCTCATCGCTTCATGCAAATACTGCCGTTTCATGAACTATATGGCACTTTTCATCCTGGCTCTCTGCCCCGAAGAGATCCAGAGCCTTATTAACTGGATCAACGACAATGTATTCCACATCAACAAGGAAAAGATCAAGTTCAGCAACGTTTCTTTCTATATCCTCTCGGTATTCTGCGTTCTGTTCTTTGCGGTCACTTCGGTTTTCTCGATCGTCAGATTCATCCCTTCGAACACCATGTCAACCGCCAGCGCCATAGCAGCTTACGACGAAGGCGTCGTCAATGTCGTTAAGCAGAACGGCTATAAAAAGATATACAATTCCTTCAATTCCGGCTCATGGCTTGCTTTCTACGGGATCAAGGTCCACATAGACAACCGCTGCGATCCTTATATGGAGGAATACTCCGGAACAGATTATCTGACGGGACAGATGATGATCGAAGATATTGCTTCAATGGACAAGTTCGTTGAAAAGTACGGCTGTGACGCGATCGTCTTAGACCTCTATCCGGGCACCACGGACGACTGGTTCGCAGATGACCTCTATGCGGCATCCGACCGTTACAAAGTCGTATACGACAACAAAATAACATCCACCTATAATCCTGACGTGAATTACAGATGGATGGTCGTTGAGTGTATTAAGTAAGTCTTATCAGACTACAGTCTCTACCTTGATAGTATTGGTGTTGCCGGCCTTACCGTTGATAAGTCCGCCTGTCATTACGACATTGTCGCCTGATTTAAGATCAAGGACTTCTTTCGCAACATTAAGACCGTGATAGTACATTACATCGGTTGAATTGAATTCCTCATTAAGGATCGGGATAACGCCCCAGCTTAAGTTAAGTCTTCTCCAGATTCTCTCGGATGTGGTCATGCCGATGATGTCGATAGGACATCTGAAACGGGATACCATTCTCGCTGTAACTCCGCTTCTGGAGTGAACAACGATTGCCTTTGCACCAACGTCGATCGCCATCTGGCATGTAGCGTGTGAAATAGCGTCCAAGTTGTTACGCATATTGAATTCCTGCTTCGCGAAACGCTCCTTGTAGTTGATATGCATCTCTGTATATTCGGCTACCTGGGACATTGTCTTCACTGCTTCAACAGGATACTTGCCGGCAGCGGATTCGCCGGAGAGCATGATCGCGGAAGAACCGTCATATACTGCGTTAGCAACGTCGGATATCTCGGCTCTTGTCGGTCTCGGGTTGTTGATCATGGACTCGAGCATCTCTGTAGCCGTGATAACGCGGCGGCCCAAAAGCCTGCAGCGCTTGATAAGCTGCTTCTGAACGCTCGGGACCTCGTGGAACGGGATCTCAACGCCCAGGTCGCCTCTGGCGATCATGATACCTGCGCAGTATTCGGAGATCTCATCGATGTTATCAACACCTGCACGGTTCTCGATCTTGGCGATAACTTCGATGTTCTCGCCGCCGTTGGCATCTAAGAATTCACGCATTTCGATCATGTCTTCCTTGCGCGAAACGAATGACGCTGCGACAAAATCGATCTCATTCTTAATGCCGAAGATAAGGTCCTTCTTATCCTGTTCGCTTAAGAAATCGCCCTGCATTACCTTGTTCGGGAAGTTCATGGACTTCTGGTTGGACAGTACTCCTCCGACAACGACTTCACAGATGACGTCAGCGCCCTTGATCTCTTTTACTTCGAGGATAACGAGTCCGTTGTTGATAAGGACCCTGTCGCCGGGTTTAAGCTGCTCGGGCAGGAGCTTATAAGTAACGGAAACTCTTGTCTTATCGCCTTCGATATCGTCTGTTGTGAGAATGAATGTGGCACCGTCCTTAAGCTCGACCTTGCCGTCCTTGAAGGTTTTGATCCTGTACTCAGGACCCTTTGTATCGAGCATGATCGCGATAGGAAGATTCATCTTCTCCCTTACCCTCTTGATGAGGTCGATCTTCTCCTGGTGCTGTTCATGAGTACCGTGCGAAAAGTTCAGTCTCGCGACATTCATTCCCGCTTCAAACATCTGGGATAATGTCTCTTCATTATCCGAAGCCGGTCCTATCGTACAGATTATCTTTGTTTTGCGCATATACTTATTATCTCCTTAAAGCCACTAAAAAAGTTTTGCCTGATTGTATCATTTGTGCCCCTAAACTTCTGCACAATATTGTAAAATGTTTAAGTCAATATTTTTTACATCGGAGGCTTTGCATATGGCAGACGTAAGACCTGAATCCCTTAAAAGAATCACAACCAAAGCCCTTGCTGACGAGTTTATCGCAGATCAGCTCAAGGCAATCAAGGAGCAAGTCGGTGACAAGAAAGTTCTCTTGGCTCTCTCCGGCGGCGTAGACTCTTCAGTAGTCGCAGCACTCCTCATCAAGGCTATCGGAACAAATCTTGTTTGCGTTCACGTAAACCACGGACTCTTGAGAAAAGGCGAACCCGAGATGGTATGCAAAGTCTTCAGAGACGAACTCGGCGCTAACCTCATCTACGTTGACGCAGTTGACAGATTCTTAAACCTTCTCGAAGGTGTTACTGATCCTGAGCAGAAGCGTCACATCATCGGCGAGGAGTTCATCAAGGTCTTCGCAGAAGAAGCAGCAAAGCTCGACGGCATCGCTTTCCTCGCACAGGGCACCATCTATCCTGATATCTTAGAGAGTGAGCAGGGCATCAAGGCTCACCACAACGTAGGCGGACTTCCTCCGGAACTCGATTTCGAGCTCGTTGAACCCGTTAAGTACCTCTACAAGGACGAGGTCCGTGTAGTTGGTTCTGCGCTGGGCCTGCCCGACAAGATGGTTTACCGTCAGCCCTTCCCCGGTCCCGGACTTGGCGTAAGATGCCCCGGTGCCATCACAAGAGACCGTCTCGAAGCTGTCAGAGAATCTGATGCGATCCTTCGTGAAGAGTTCGAAAAGGCCGGCCTCGCAGGCAAGGTATGGCAGTACTTCACAGTAGTACCTGACTTCAAGTCCACAGGCATCAAGGACGGCAAGAGAGCTTTCGAGTGGCTCTGCATCGTCCGCGCCATCAACACAACAGACGTAGTTCAGGTTACAGTAGA
>JAFYJX010000064.1 GCA_017537905.1 Clostridiales bacterium
CAGACGACTTCTCATGATGATCGGCGACGGATTATCCGGCCTTGGCGTCCTCTTCATCCTCATCTGTATGCTTCAGGGCGAAGCCGCTCTCTGGCAGATCTATCTCGGCACCACGATAAGCTCGGTATTCTCTGCGCTTCTGGAACCCTCATACACGGCAACGATCACAGACCTCCTTACCAAGGAACAGTACTCCAAGGCAAACGGACTTGTATCGATGGCAGGTTCATCGAGATACATCTTCTCGCCTATCATCGCAGGATTCCTGCTTGCGGTAAGCGACATCAAGCTGATCCTGATCATCGACATCTGCACATTCTTCCTCACGGTAGTTGCAGCTGCAGTCGTAAGAGCAGGCATCAAGCAGAGCGTTAAGAAAGAACCCGAGCCGTTCTTTAAGAGCATGAAGGAAGGCTGGGCAGCGGTAACAGCCAAGAAAGGCCTCATCGTTCTCGTTGTTATCTCTTCCCTGATCTGCCTTTTCATGGGCGTGTTCCAGGTACTGGGCGAGCCTTTCGTACTCTCATTCTCTGACTCAAAAACACTTGGAATCGTTGAGACGGCAGCAGCTTCAGGCATGCTCGTAACAAGCATCCTTTTGGGCATCAGGGGCATCAAGAAGAACTTCGTAAGGGCGCTTTGGATCGGCCTTGCAGTTTCAGGTGTCGGAATGGCGATGTTCGCTGTTTTCGAGAATCCCGTGCTCATCTGCTCATTCGGATTCCTGTTCTTTGCAGCGCTTCCTTTCGCAAATAACAGCCTGGATTACCTCGTAAGAACTAACATCCCAGCTGAGCTCCAGGGCCGCGCGTGGGCCTTCCTGGGATTCATCTCGCAGCTCGGATATGTAGTCGCATATTCATTGAGCGGCGTTACCGCAGACCTCGTCGGCAAAGCCACCGGCAAAGGCGTCGGAACAGGTTCTTCGATAACGATAATCTGCTCAGGGATCTGCCTCGTGATCGTAGCGCTCATCATGTCGAGGATAAAGAAGATCAAGGAGCTCGAAAATACAGACGAGCCCTTAGCAGTACAGGTTGAGACAGCTTAAAGCTCTTTTACCATCCAATAGGAATCGACTGTTGTCCCGTCCCTGTATTTCATCGAGTTCGGGAGAAGCCCGCACTTAACAAAACCAACAGCTTCATAAAGCGCTATAGCACCAAGATTCTCGGTTACGACCTCAAGTTCTGCTTGTCCGTAGCCGAGTTTTTTGGCTTCGCTCAAAACGGTCTCGAGCATCAGCCTGCCTATTCCCCTGCCGCAGTAAGCCTTGTACAGGGCGATCGCAATCGTGCATCTGTGCTTATATCTCGTGGACGTTCCGACACTCATGAGAGAACAGTTTCCGATATGCTTTCCGTCTTCAAAAGCAAGGAGCAGGAGCTCTCTGTCAGATTCGATCTTACGCGTGATAAAGGCCTTCTCGTCATCTAATGTCATGGTGATCTCATCAGGCTCGCAGATGAGATATTTCGACTCGGTGTTCGTGACCTTCAGATAATTTAAAAGAGCCTCAGCGTCCTTTATTTCTGCGCTGCGAAGCTCAATTTCTTTGCCTGTTTTGTCTGTTACTTTTGTTCCAAAAACCATAGATCTATACCTCAAAAGCCATTATACACCGCCCCGGCGGAAATAAAGATATTGCACTTTAATAATAAAATAATGCAATGACGAGGCTTTTGCCCCTGTGATAGAATTAGGGTACGTTAACGGAGGGCACCTGATGGATCTTTTTAAGGTTTTTATTTGTGAAGACGAGAGTATCGTGCGCGAAGGCCTTCGCGACATGATACCGTGGGAGAAGTACGGTTTCGAATTTGTCGGCGATGCGCCCGACGGCGAGATGGCTCTGCCCATGATCCGTAAGCTTAAGCCCGACGTCCTCATCACCGATATCACAATGCCCTTCATGGACGGTCTCTCGCTTAGCAAGACCATCACGAAGGAACTTCCGAACATAAAGATAATCGTCATCTCCGGCTACAGCGATTTCGAATACGCGCGAAAGGCCATCGAAATCGGCGTCGAGCAGTATCTCTTAAAGCCCGTCACAAAGACCGACATGATCAATGCGTTAGAAGGCGTTAGAAAGAAGATCACTGAAGAGAACGAACAGAAAGACTACGTTAAGCTCTACGAGCAGGAGTTCAAGAAGTTCGAGCGTCTGACCCACCGTGTATTTTTCGAGAAGCTCGTAGAAGGATCGATGTCCGTACAGGAGATCTACGAGGAAGCTGACAAGCTCCACCTCAATCTCTCTGCTGACGCTTACAACATCGTAATCTTCTCGATAAGAGACCTTGACCAGTCAACATATTCCGACAATGCATCGGGCGTAACCGAGAGCCTGTTAAACCAGTTCATGCAGTATCCGGATTACATTATCTTCAGATGCAATCTCTTCTCATATGCCGTCCTCATCAAGGGCGACGACGAGAGCGTAAAGCGCATGGAAGACAAGTGCGTCAAGATGATCAGGCAGCACTGCGAGGAGACTCCGTCGCAGCTCGACTGGCACGTTGCGGTCGGCGCATCCACAAACAGATTGAGCGGTCTCTCGTCATGCTATCAGGATGCAAACAGGGCATTTGCATACAGACACATCTTCCCTAACCAGCATATCTTTACATCTGAGCAGTTAAAGACTGATCAGTTTATCGCTAATGACAGTGAGATCAACAAGATCGACGCAGGCAAGTTCGATCCGATGATCATCAGATATTTCGTGCAGACAGGTACCGGCGCGGAAGTCGAGACATTTGCAGACGATTACCTGAAGAGCGTTGAGGCAAGCGTCAATTCGATCCTGTTCCGCTACTATCTTTTGGTCAGCATCAGGGTCAATGTCGAGCTAGCATTGAAGGAAGCAAACGTCGATTCAGAGCTG
>JAFYJX010000065.1 GCA_017537905.1 Clostridiales bacterium
GATAAGATCGTTGAGAGGATCGAATCCCTCCACGCAGAAGTTAAGTCTCTCGAAAAGGAACTCGCTGAGATCGAGAAGGCCAAGGCCGGTTCATTCGCTGACAGCGCTGTTTCCGGTGCTAAGGACATCGGCGGCGTAAAGGCAGTTATCGCTTCCTGCGATGCAGCAGACGCAGCAGCATTAAGAGACACTGCAGATAAGATCAGAGACAAGCTTGACTGCGGCGTTGTATTCCTCGCAGCAAACGGCGGCGACAAGCTCCTTTTCACGGCTATGGCTACAAAGTCTGCTAACGAGAGGGGTGCTCACTGCGGAAACATCATCAAGGAAGCAGCAAAGGTCGCAGGCGGTGGCGGCGGCGGACGTCCCGACATGGCTCAGGCAGGCGGTAAGGATGTATCTAAGCTCGCTGATGCTTTGGCTAAGGCAGAGGAAGTACTGGCTTCACAGGTTAACGGTTAAAGGAGAAATCTCATGTGCATTTTTTGTGATATAGTTGCGGGCAAGATCCCTTCGAGCAAAGTATATGAGAACGATTATGTTCTTTGCTTCAACGATATAAATCCCGTTGCACCGGTTCATGTTCTTGTTGTTCCGAAAAAGCATTTTGCTGACATCAACGAGCTTGCAACTGATCCCGAGGGCGCTCTTTATTCAGCCGAGATCACAAAGGCTATTGCTGAAGTCGCAAAGATCAAGGATGTAAGCGGCGCTTTCAGGACCATCAATAACTGCGGTGAAGGTGCAGGCCAGACAGTTATGCACGTTCATTTCCACGTTATCGCCGGCGCATCTCTCACGGAGAAACTTATCTGATCCTATGGCTAGAATGAGAACCAAGCGCAATATTCCTGCGCGCATGGAAAAGTGTCATGAGCGCTGGTTTGACGCGCCCATGCTTAATAAAGGCAAGTGGAGAGAAGCCTGCGGCTTTGCAGAAGACGTTCCGGTATGGCTCGAGATCGGCTGCGGAAAGGGAAAGTTCTGCACCGAGATGGCATTAAGACATCCCGAAGTCCTCTATATCGCTATGGAAAGGGACGCTTCCGTCACTTTGGCTGCAATAGAGAAGGCTCATGAACTGGAAATCCCGAATCTCTTCTTTATCAGAGGCGATGCAGGCATTATCGAAAACTACTTTGACGAGAACGAAGTAAACAGGATATTCCTTAACTTTTCGGATCCCTGGACAAGACAGAATAAGCCCAAGAGACGTCTTACTTACAGAGATTTTCTCGCGAAATACAAGGTCATGATGAGAGACGGCGGTGCCATCGAATTCAAGACCGATAACGATGACCTGTTCGATTTTTCGCTTGGCGAATTCGAAGCAATGGGATTCACTTTATCCGACGTGACAAGAGACCTTCATAACAGCGAGTGGAATGAGGAGAATATCCGTACGGAGTTCGAGCAGAAATTCGCTGACCAGGGCATTACGATCAAGAGAGTCGTAGCAAATCTTTAACGAGAGGTCCTAAGATAATGGAACTTAATAAATGCCCTAACTGTTCGGGGAAGCTTACGCTTGCGAAAAACAGGAAAGCGCTTGTCTGCTCATATTGCGGAAGCGAGTTCTCAATTGATGAAGATACAAAGAAGGAAATGCAAAACCAGCCCGTGAACATGGACTGGTTTATCTACGACTGGGACTTCAAGAAAATAACGGATACTGATGTCTGCAAGACCGTTGTCCAGACATTTATCAGGACTCTTAATGAGTACGAGACATCTTCCAAGATCGAAGCTTACATGCGTGAGTATCTTATGGGCTATGAAGATATCTCGGCTAACGGTATCCGCGAAGATAAAATGAGAGACATCCTTAAGCGCATATTACCGCGTTTTGAGCCCGGCGAGCGCGTCGTTTTCTATTACGATGACGGCGTTTTAAGCCTTGGCAAGACCGGCATCGTAATTACCGATAAGCGCACGTTTTTCGTAGAGAGAAAAACCATCAGGGAAGTCATGCATGTGTCTGTCCCTTTTATCACTATCTCGACTTCCCTGGGATATCCCTGTGTCCATTTGGGCGATAAGCATGCAAATGATATCGGAGGTTACAGCGGCTATGCTTCGCACTTTGATCTTCTGGGTGCGGCAATGGCTCTCATCTGCGCATTTGCATTCGAACAGAGGCCTGACAGGCCGAAGATAAGGCTCGTAGACGACCTCTGATTATTTCCTTGCGAAAAGATAAACTTCGGAATTCTCGTATTTGAGTTCGAAATCGTCGTCGTAGAGAAGCGACATTAACAGATACCTGTCGCTGCTTCCGCTGACCAGAAGATAATTGAACTGATATTTGTCAGTGAAATCCCTGTAGTACATGTTAGCAGTGCGGAGCTCGTAGTATTCGCTGTAGTAGTCGAATTCACCGTTGTTCTGGATCAGGTACAATTCCGCTCTGCCGTCGATATACGGGTGGAAGCCCTTGTATTCCATATACTGGCCGTCACTGAAATTTGCGTAGAGGACAACAGGATCACTGCTCTTGTTGAGGATCTGAGCGACCTCGTCCAGACGGTCGTAATGAGCAGTTTTTCCGGGTGCGGCCACGAGTGATTTGACCAGATAATCCGTGCCGAGACATATGGTAAACATAATGAGCAGTGCCGCGAGCATTATCCTGACACGTTTGGTGAGCTTGGAAGTGATGCCGGAAGGCAGCCTGATCTCGATGTCCTTAACATAATAAGAGAATGAGGATACGCCGAAAATAAAGAAATAAGGCGTTCCCTTTCTGTGCAGGAGCGCTAGCAGTAATGTTCCGAAGAACAGGCAGAAGAATCTTAAGCTGAAGATCTTCCTGCGGTAGAAAAATCCCGTAATTACCATGAGGATCAGAAGTCCGAAAAGCGTCTTGCCGATCGATGTTCCGATGTCTGTAGGAAGCATCTCATAGATGGTCGAGCCAAGCTGGTTCTTGCCGTAAGAGGCGATCAGATAGAACATGTTATCTGTTCCGTAGGGATTAGCGAGTCCGACGATCGCACTGACTGCAAATGAGGCTATAAGGGCAAGGATGTTTCCCTCAGCCTCCAATTTGAATGACCTGATCTTTACCGGTATTGCATTGACTATATAGGGCAGCATGAACACAAAGAACATGGGCCACATAGAGGCATGGAAATTGATCAGGGCCAGAGATACTACGGGGACTCCAAGAAGATAAATGTTCTTTTTGGACTGCACATGCTTTTCGAGAATGAAGATCTCGGCCAGAAGAAGTGCAAAAGTAAATGTCTGAGGTCTTGTGACGATGAGCTGGTTGAAGATCAGAATATCGCTGATGCCTGCGAGAACCACGGAAACCAGTTCATTCTTTGTTATGAGCAGGTTAAGGCGGTATGTGAGAGCGCAGATGCACGCATAGCAGGCATAAAGGAGGCAGAACAGTCCGATCTTGCCCAGGCGTGAATATACGAAGTAGAAGATCACCGTGCTGAGCCACTGCTGTACAACGAGCTTCATGTTCGAATGCATCGAAAGGAAATCCGTGTGCGGGAAGCCGTTGCTGACGATATATTCGCCGGTCTTATAGAGGAACCAGAAGTCGTTATCGACAGATCTTAACTGGCAACAAGCGATTATGAAAGGGAATAGCAGGAGAATAACTTTAAGCCAAACCGGAAGCTTGTTTTTGACTATTTGAGGTTCTTTCATTATCTTTACTCCGAGCGGTGATAGTGAAATTATATCACGCGAACAATGAAGCAAAAATCGTTTGAGGTAAAAAGTGGGCAATACGCCTCTTTTTTATTAAAATTTACATTCTAATGACAAAAATTCTGTGGAAAACCCCTTTTTAGTGGAGTAGAATTCTTAAGGTGCAGACCATAGAGCACTATAAAAGTTTAATAATCCCGGTTAAGGGAATTTAGGAGGAATTCAATATGGCAGTAAAAGTTGCGATTAACGGTTTCGGTCGTATCGGTCGTCTTGCTTTCA
>JAFYJX010000066.1 GCA_017537905.1 Clostridiales bacterium
GACAGGTAACATCCGTAAGTATTTCGCTGAGCACCCTGATCACTTCGATCCCCGTCAGTACCTTAAGCCCGCTCGTCAGGCTGTTAAGGACATGGTTGCTCACAAGATTAAGTACGTTCTCGGTTCAGACGGTAAGGCTTGATCTTAAGTCACTTAACTTAAACCATTCAGAGGCTGTCTCATATGAGGCGGCCTCTTTTATTGCGCGAAAAACAGGACTGCAACATTTTAGTCCTATAAAATGTATAGATTGATATAATAGTTCTTGTGCGGAGGAAGCGAAAATGAGCAAAAAGATAATCGCAGCGGTACTGGTTTTGGCCAATGTTCTTTCATTGGCTTCCTGTTCTATGTTCACAACACCCACGTTCCCTGAAGATGATGACGATCCCGGTGCTACTGTTGCCTCTAAGAGCACCAAGGACCAGATTTACAATACGATCGGCAAGATCAGCAAGGCCCTGGCAGACTGCGATTATCAGAAATTCACGGAATACAGCGAGGAATGCCGTGATCTTGAGAGCGCCATGCCTTCAATAAAGAAAGACGATGACGATGACTACACGACTCCCAAGGTAACAGATTCCTGGAAGGTTAAGAACATGATCGCCGGGACGATCACCTATGAGATCGATGACGACTCATATAAGGGCGGCATCTGGGGCAGCAAGTGCGAGGTTGACGTTACTTTCTCCTATAAGGATTACCACGAGGTAATCGGCATGAGAGAAGAGTTCTTAGGCCCTGCCGATTTTAATACCCTTCTTTACGATGTCGAGAAAACGATAGATAAAAAGATCACGCTCATATTCAAGAAGGTCGGTGACGGATACCAGCTCTATAATCCTGCTGAGTTCATCTGCCTCTATAATTACGAGAACCTTGAGACGTTGAAGTTCATGAAAAACATCTTCGACATGGTCAAAAACGTCTACATGACAGGCCCCGGCTGGGACGAGGCGTCTGAGAGCTATACGGACACCAATGAGTTCACGATAGTTTTCGAGCTCGACGACCGCGCTAAGACTTATGTCTGGAGATATAAATACGCGGTAGCCGAAGGAAGGGGCTTCGACTGGGATTATACCTTCATATCGGACACGATAAACGATGAGAATCCCACGGAGATCCGCATTACATATAAACAGGACGAGAACTTCAAGACCGGCTTCTACCATTTCATCTTATACGATCCCCAGACAAAGACCCTTTACGGTCTTGAATACGACGTTTATAACACCAAGGATGGCGGCGCGCCCACGACAACAACAACGGAGTCCACGGCTGAGACTACCACATAAGCAAACTTAAAAATTTCAGAAACGGCGGTTACTTGTCCTGAACAGCAGGCTGACTGCCGTTTTCTTTCGCCCATTTTTTCTCGATTTTCGCGAAAAGATAACGGCCGATAAACATTCCTGCGATACCTGCAGCGGCCCAGGCGAACGGGTCTGATGCAACGGCGATGTAGTAGTTGTGGACATGGATCGAGTAAAAGGAAGTGACCATTCTCGCGCCGAGCTCGACAAAGCCCAGGATCATTGCGATATGGGCAAATCCGACGGACTGGATCGAGTGCCTGTAGATGAAGATCATGGCAAGGAAGAAATAGCATACCGCGCACTCAATGATGTAGGGCATTGCCCACGGAATATAGACCGATACGTCCACATCGGCATCGAAGAAGATCCAGAGGATCCTCGGCACTGCGAAGATCGCGAAGACCGCTGCAACTGCTGAGTAGACGATGTACATCTTCAGCGCGCAGTTTACACCCTGTCTGATCCTCTTCATATTGCGCGCGCCGTAGTTCTGGCCTGCGTAAGCTGCCATCGTCTGGCCGACGGAGAACATGCCCATGGTGATGATGCCCTGGAACTTGCTTGCGGCAGTGATAGCACCTACTGCGATGTAATCGAAAGTATTGAAAGCGCTCTGCATGATGACCGTGCCGGATGCGGTGATGCCGTACTGGATCGCCATCGGGATGCCTAATTTCAGCTGCTCTCTTATGATCGCGGGATTCCATTTCCAGTCTTCCTTAGAGGGCCTCAGGGCCGGCATTTTCGCATAGATAAAGATAACGCAGGGAATGACTGCAAGGCCCTGTGCGATGACGGTCGCGAGAGCTGCGCCGAATGTTCCGAGCCTGAAGCCTACGATGAACCAGATGTCCAGACCGACATTTGTTGCGGCAGAGCAGATAAGGAAGATCAGGGGCATAAGGCTGTTTCCGACCGCCCTCATTAGTGAAGCGCAGTAGTTATACAAAATTACACAGACGATGCCTGCGCAGATCGTCGAGATATAAGTCAGCGCGTAATCGAAGATCTCCTCCGGCGTGTTCATGAGAACGAGCAGGGGACGCATAAATGCGAGGCCGATAACGGTGATGAGTGCAGCTATTATAAGCGAGAGATAAAGGCCGTTTGTAACGGAGGCCTTTACGCCCCTCTCGTCACCTGCGCCGTATCTCTGGCTCGTAACGATCGAGAAGCCCGACACCATGCCGTTCGAAGTACCGAACATAAGGAACATGATCGTGCCCGTGGAGCCTACGGCTGCAAGCGCCATCGGATCGACGCTCCTGCCGACGATGATGGTATCCGCAATGTTATAGAGCTGCTGGGCAACATTTCCCAACAGGAGCATAAGGGTGAACTTTAATATGATCGACATCGGGTTGCCCTTTGTCATGTCTGTATCGGTTCTTCTGCCTGCCATAAACGCCTTCCGGATACTGAAGTTTCCACATTATAGGACTGCAATATTGTATTTAATATCAGATAGATTGCAAATATATAACTTTATCAACGGTAAAAAACAGCGGGAGGCCTTAAGTTTGAGGCATATTCTGAAGTCTTTGCTTACAACGCAAGAAATGAATAATAAAAGCGGGTAAAATACAATCGGGCGGCCGCGAAATACTGTATATTCAATGCACAGCGTAAATTTTCGTCTACATCGTAATCGGCAGGAGGTATTATCAATGAATGAGATAACCCTTAACTGGAATGAATATACTGAAGCAGCGATCAAGACTGCCGCAGAAGGCATCGTCATGATCGAGAACAAGGAGAATGTTCTTCCTCTGAAGACGGGCGCTCACGTCGCTCTTTTCGGAAGGATGCAGACTCATTACTACAAGTCCGGAACAGGTTCCGGCGGCATGGTCAACGTTCATCACGTAACCGACATCAGGGAAGGTCTTAATGACTGCTCCGGCATCACTTTGGATGCAGAGCTCATGGACATATATGACAAATGGGATGAAGCAAATCCCATCGACGCGGGACTCGGCTGGGGCAAGGAGGCATGGTCTCAGGCCGAGATGCCTGTGTCATCTGAATTAGCTGAGACACTGGCTTCACGCAACGATTATGCTGTGGTAATAATCGCGAGGACCGCAGGCGAGGACAGGGACAATTCCGCAGAAAAGGGCGCTTACTACTTAAGCGACAGCGAAGAAGACCTGCTCGCAAACGTAACCAAGGCATTCGGCAAGACTATAGTCCTTCTTAACGTCGGCAACATCATCGACATGTCCTTTGTAAAGAAGTATCCCGTCAAGGGCGTTCTCTACGTCTGGCAGGCCGGCATGATCGGCGGCACGAGCGTTGCCAGGGTCCTTACAGGCAAGGAGAATCCTTCAGGATGCCTTCCCGACACCATCGCCGAGAAGCTCGAAGACTACGCTTCCGACGCCAATTTCTTCAAGGACATAAAGGAAGACATCTACCAGGAGGATATCTTCGTCGGTTACAGATATTTCTCGACATTCGCTAACGATAAGGTTCTCTATCCTTTCGGCTTCGGTCTGTCCTATACGACATTCGAACTTACAGATCCTTCTTTCGCGTTCGAAAACGATACGGTCACAGTAAGCGTTACTGTTAAGAACACCGGTGATACGGCAGGCAAGAAAGCTGTCATGCTCTACTGCAAAGCACCTGACGGAAAGCTCTCCAAGCCTTCGAGAGTCCTTGCAGGATTTACGAAGACCGGCAACATTCCCGCAGGATGTGAAGAACGCGTAACTATAACAGCTCCGGTCAGAAGATTCGCATCATTTGACGATGATGGCAGAACGGGCTTCGGCACGACTGGATTTGTCTTAGAGCAGGGCACATATGAGTTCTTCTTGGGAAGCGATTTTATAAGCGCATCTGCGGTAGGTTCTTTCGAGCTTTCAGAAGGCAGACTTCTTGAAGCGCTCGAAAATGCCCTCCTTCCGCATAAAGCATATAAGCGTCTCATTGCTGTTCCTAATGGCGACGGCACATATACAAAGGGCGAAGAGGACACGCCGCTTCAGTCCATTGACCACCTCGCAACGAGAATGGACAGAGTCCCTGCTGAGATCCCTCAGACAGGCGACAAGGGCATCAAGTTAACAGACGTTAAGAGCGGCAAGAATACGATGGACGAATTCGTCGCGCAGCTCGCCGATGAAGAGCTCTGTCTCATAATCAGAGGCGAGGGCATGGGCAGCCCCAAGGTTACGATCGGTACTGCCGCTGCTTTCGGAGGCGTTACAAAAGAGCTTAAGGAGATGGGCATTCCTACACTCTGCTGCACGGACGGTCCTTCAGGCATGCGTCTTGATTCAGGCAAGAAGGCATTCTCACTTCCTAACGGAACATGCCTTGCTTCCACATTCAACGTTGACCTCGTCGAAGAGCTCTATTCCTACCTCGGTATCGAGATGGTATCCAATAAGATCGACGCTCTCTTAGGCCCCGGAATCAATATCCACAGACATCCTCTGAACGGCCGCAACTTCGAGTATTTCTCCGAAGATCCGCTCCTTACGGGTCTTATGGCTGCAGCCCAGGTAAAGGCATTGGAGAAGTCCGGTGTAACACCCGTTATCAAGCACTTCTGCGCAAACAACCGTGAGACCAACAGACGTGAGATGAGCTCACGCGTATCTTCCAGAGCACTTCGTGAGATTTATCTTCCTGCTTTCGAGATCGCAATCAAGGAAGGCGGCGCGAGATGCGTCATGACAAGCTACAACAGGATCAACGACACATACAGCGCCAACCACTACGACCAGAACACCATAATCCTTCGTGAGCAGTGGGGCTTTACGGGCCTCGTCATGACCGACTGGTGGGCATATATCAACAAAGAAGTAACCATCTCAGAGAAGTATTCTCTTGAAGACCACTCCGTAATGGCAAGATCCCAGAACGACGTTTACATGGTCTGCACAAGCGTCGAAAGGGAGAACCTGTTAGAAGCCGATACCTACAAGGAACTTACGGAAGGCGACGGCTCCAAGATCACGAGAGCAGAGCTCCAGAGAAATGCGAAGAACATCTTAAACTTCGCAATGAACACGCCCGCAATGGACAGGGTAGAGGGCAAGGAAGTCACGATCAACCACATCGACAGCCCGTTCGGAAATGACGATGTTGAAGTCGATACGGACGTTTACTACTCCATGACCGATGAGATCGAGATCGAATGCAAGACCAAGACTTCCAGAGGCAAGGACTTTGTCTTCGGCATCACATGCGAGAAGCAGGGCTACTATTCACTCGAATTTACTGGTTATTCTAACTTGGGCGAGCTTGCTCAGATCCCGATGACGTGCTATATCACGAGCATTCCTTTCGCTGTCATCACATGGAACGGCACAGGCGGAGAGCTCGTCAAAAAGGAAGCTGAGTGCATGATGTATGCCAAGAACTGCGTATTCCGCGTGCATTTCGCATCAGGCGGTGTATCGATCAAGTCACTTAAGATCAAGTACTTAAGACCGCTCTAAACCAATAAAACACTAACGAAGCTGCCCCTTATGAGGCAGCTTTTTTATTGCAGGATTTTCGATATGCGTTCGAAAAGACCGGCAGACTTAGTGATACGATATTAAAGCAACAAAATCCAAAGGAACACATGAAATGAAGAATCTTAAGAAACTGACTCTCCTCCACTCCAACGACATGCACGGTGACTTTAACGCAGAGAAGGTCGACAGCAACCTTATCGGCGGCGTCTCAATGCTCTCAGGCTACATCAACAAAGTCAGAAGCGAAGAAAAGAACGTGCTTTACGCGATTGCCGGCGACATGTTCAGAGGATCCATAATAGACACTGAATTCCACGGAATTTCAACGATCCAGATAATGAACATGCTGGCCCCCGATATCGTCACACTGGGAAACCACGAGATAGACTATGGTCTTGCTCATCTCCTCTTCCTCGAGAAGTGTGCCGAATTCCCGATCATCAATGCAAACATGCACGTTACGACAAACCATAAGAGGCTTTTCGAACCCTGCAAGATCATTGAGATCGACGGAATGAAGATCCTCTTTATCGGCATCATCACTGAGATTGCCCTTATGGAATGCAAGAAAGACAACCTCATCGGCACATTCGTATCGCTCGACGAGGCCGCTGATGAGGTCGGCAGGATCTGCAACACATACAACTCTCTTGATGTGGATTTCACGGTATTGCTGACACACATCGGCTTTGAAGAAGACAAGAAGCTTGCTTCTATGCTCGATCCCTCATGGGGCGTAGACGTGATCATCGGAGGTCACTCACACACATTTATCACTGAGCCTGAGACCGTCAACGGCATACCGATCGTTCAGGCGGGAACGGGCACAGACCAGATCGGCCGTTTCGACATTGTGATCGATACCGACAACAACTGCATCGACAGCTACACCTGGCAGCCTGTTCCGATCAATTCCGAAAACTGCCCGAGAGACCCTGATATCGAGCGCGTGATCGACGCTTACCAGACCCAGACTGATGAGAAATACGGACAGATCCTTACAAAATTCGTAAGGCAGCTCACCCACCCTGCGAGAAACCAGGAGACTGAACTGGGCGACCTCTATGCTGATATCTTAAAGGACCAGCTGGGCCTGGACATCTTCCTTATGGCATCAGGCTCCGTCCGCACCGAGCAGTTAGGACCTATAGTCACCAAAGGAGATTTCTCGATCAATTTCCCTTACGATGATTCCGCCCATGCGATGTGGTGGACAGGCGCGCAGCTTAAGCACGGCCTCCTTCGCATGTTAAGAGACGAGGCCCTCGCAGGCGCCCACACCGAGTTCTACCAGTTATCCAGAGGCCTCGAAGTCGAATACGACCAGAAGACCCACAGCTTCATCAAGTTTAATTTTGAGGGTGAACCCGTTGCTGACGACAGGGTGTTTACCGTAGGTCTCCAGCAGTTCCACTACAAGAATATCGAGGATTCTTTTGACTTGACTCTCGAGGAAGTCCGCGAAAACCACCCGGACAGAGTCGTCGCGAGCTCCTGCCTCCAAATAATCGAAGAGACCCTCATAAACGGCACCCACCAGAACGCTTCGGGCACCGGAAGACTCATTATCCACAGGGAAGACGGAACGGTCACGGGCGTCGCTCTCTGAGCCTTGAGGGAACAAGAGTTTTATATTAATTAATTTTTGTATTAAAATAGGGTCGGCTCATTTTTTGAGCCGGCTTATTAATTTGTAAGGGGATATATGAGAAGAGATTACTTCACATGTGTATTCTTGGGACTTATCGCGGGCGCTCTGGCATTCGTGTTCTTTTCGCCGCTCTACTTCACCTATGAAGGCATAATTCCCAGAGACTTCACGATCTTTGAACGCTGCATGAGCTTCCTTTATGCAGTATTCTTCGTGCTCTTTCTGCCCTGCTATGCCGCATCCAAGAAAAAGGAATGGATCAACTGGGGCCTTGCAGCCTACGGTATCCTTATCTATCTGCCTTTGTGGTTCTATCCTACGGAGAAGCTCGCTTCAGCAGACCCTGGTCTTCTTACCAAGCTCGGCGCGCTCTGTTTAAGGACCATCTATAACGTTATGGAGGCGCCTTTCGCAGCGCTCTCAAAGCTCCTCGGAAATACGGCAGCTCCCAAGGTCGTTTACTGGATTCTGCCGCTCGCGATCTTCTGGCCGCTCACATTCAGGATCGTAAGATTCTACAGACTCGCTTATCTTTCCGAGCAGCTCAACCCCATGACTCCCGACAAGGCAGCTCCTTCCAAGAAAGTTCCTGAAGCACCCGGCAAGCCGGAGGTATTGGGCACAGTCATCAGCGCGCCTGTCACCGCACAGACACCCGCTGACATCACACGCAAGAACATTCCTGCATTTAACGGCGAAGAGACGGCCAAGATCCCGCCCGTACCTGCTCCCGAGAAGCCCGCTATGCGCGAGGGTCCCAAGACCAAGCCCAGAGCCGGCGTCAGAGCTCCTGTAAGACCTGTCCATCTCGGTGTTGA
This sequence comes from Clostridiales bacterium, assembly GCA_017537905.1. Next base: position 8,267 of record JAFYJX010000066.1, read on the forward strand.
AGCGCCTGAGAAAGAAGCGGTCGCATCCCTCGGTGCCGGTCCGGAAAAGAAGGCAGAAAAGCCTAAGAGCGATGAGGCGATCGAGCTTGGCGCACCTAAGCCGAAGTCAGACGAGGCAATACCAATGCCTCCTCCGAAGCCCAAGGCAGACGAGGCGATCCCAATGCCCGCACCGAAAAAATCCGGTGATGAGGCGATCGCTTTGGGAGCACCCGAAAAGAAGCCGGATGACGTTATCGTCTTAGGCGGGCCTGACCCGAAGAGCAGTGAAGAATAAAGAGACAAACGGGGTTTATGTTGAAAACATACCGTTCACCTTGTAAAATGTATCAGTTGACTAATAGTATGGAGAATAGGAACGATGGCTAAGAACAAGAAATACTGGAAGACTTTGCTCGCCAGCAGCTCTGATAAGAAGCATGCCGCACAAACCGGTGAAGACCCGCTCGAAGAAGGTCTTAAGCAGCTTACATGGTTTGAGAGTTCCAAGCAGGCTGTCAGAAGAGGCATCAACAAGACCTATGAGACTTTCGGTGAGGAAGTAGGAAACTCCATTACATCTGGTGTAATCATCCTCTATCTTTTGGGTCTCCTTCCTTTCGCAGCTATCAACACATACGTAAGAGAAACCGCCGTAGCTGGCACGACACAGGCACACATAGTTATGTCTGTAATCGCAACATCAGCTTTCATCATTACCTTGATCCTCGCGCACATCATGTCTACGGTATATCACCTCATGAAGCACGGTACTCCCCACAAGAGAGTAATGAACAAGGTCAACAGAAGCGTTGCATACTTTGCGATCCTCGGCGCATACACACCGATCTGCATCAACATCTTAAGCCCCATCTCAGGCGCAGTCCTTTGGGCATTGGAAGCTGCATGTGCAGTCGCAGGCGTACTCGTTACCGCACTCGCTTATCACACTAAGGTCGGCAAGGGATTCACTTATTTCATCTATGCATTGATGGGCTGGGGAATCATCTTCAGGATCTTGGAGTTCTACAGAAACACATCAACAGTTACTTTCTGGCTCCTCATGTCCGGTGCGATCGTTTACACAGTAGGAATCTTCTTTGCACCTTCAAAGAGAAGATTCAAGTTCTCCCACATGGTATGGCACTTCTTCTGCATCGCAGGTATCGTCCTCCACGTTTTGGGATTCGTTTACTTCTTCAATTAATAAGATACTTATCTATAGGAACAATTCGCCCGCTCCAATCTATGGGGCGGGTTTTCTTTTGAACCGCTCTAATGCCTTGTATAGTTGCATCACAGCGTTTTGGGGCTTGAAATTGTGGAAAAATATTAAACCCGCACAACCGGGGATAATCCAAATTATTCAAGTGTACAAATCGGATTTGCCCCGATACGATTTTTCTTGACCGGGGGTACCCATAATGTAAAATATCTTTAGCAATAACTTATGCATCCCCGTGCCGCAATGATACGGTGTGGGGTTTTTTAAGAAATAAGGAGGATAAGGAAATGCCGGATATTTTAACATGGCCTATCATTGTAGGAATAATTATTGCGATCTTCGTGATCGTCATCATTATCTGCAGCTATGTAAAGGCACCGCCGGACAAAGCATACATCATCTCAGGTCTTCGTAAGAATCCTAAGATCTTAATCGGTAGAGCAGGTCTCAAGATGCCTTTCTTCGAGAGAAAGGACGAGCTCCTCATCAAGCAGATCTCGATCGACATCAAGACAGACGGTTACGTACCTACAGCAGACTTTATCGGTGTTAACATCGACGCAGTCGCAAAGGTAAGAGTAATGAGCGAAGGTGAAGGCGTTAAGCTCGCCATGAAGAACTTCCTCAATATGAGAGAGCAGCAGATCGCAGATTCCCTCGTAGATTCCCTTCAGGGTAACATGAGAGAGATCATCGGTACGATCACACTGAAGGATCTCTGCAACGACAGAAAGAAGTTCGGTGACGAAGTTCAGCAGAAGGCTCAGGAAGACATGAAGCGTCTCGGTATCGAGATCATCTCCTGCAACGTTCAGCACGTAACAGATGAGAAGGATCTCATCAACGCTCTCGGTCAGGACAACATGGCTAAGATCCAGAAGGATGCTTCTATCGCTAAGGCTCAGGCTGACAGAGACGTAGCAATCGCTCAGGCTCAGGCACAGAAGGAAGCAAACGACGCTAAGGTCGCAGCTGACACAGAGATCGCCGTAAAGCAGAACGAACTCGCTATCAAGAGAGCAGAGCTCAAGACCGTCGAAGATTCAAAGCAGGCTGAGGCTGACGCAGCTTACGAGATTCAGAGAGAGAATCAGCGTAAGACAATCGAGGTCACAAAGACCAACGCCGACATCGCTCGTCAGGAGAAGGAAGTCGACCTCAAGAGAAAGGAAGCTGAAGTTAAAGAGCAGGCTCTCGACGCTGAAGTCAAGAAGAAGGCTGAAGCTGAGAAGTTCGCAAAGCAGCAGGCAGCAGACGCAGCTCTCTATGAGAGACAGAGAAAGGC
>JAFYJX010000067.1 GCA_017537905.1 Clostridiales bacterium
AAAAACACCGGAGGTGTAATTATGATTAAGTTTAATTTACAGCTCTTCGCACATAAGAAGGGAATGGGTTCCACCAAGAACGGCCGTGAGTCCCAGTCCAAGAGATTAGGAGCGAAGAAAGGTGACGGACAGTCAGTTCTGGCCGGCAATATCCTTGTTAGACAGCGTGGTACAAAGATCCATCCCGGCACAAACGTTGGTATCGGATCCGATGATACACTTTTCGCTTTGATTGACGGTAAGGTCAAGTATGAGCGTATGGGCAAGGATAAGAAGCAGGTTAGCGTTTATCCTGTAGCCTAATTTCAGGCAATTTGCAGTAGAAACCAAATGAGCAGTCTGTCGCTGTAACAGCGATCGGACTGCTCTTGTTTTGCGGGAGAATCAGATGTTTATAGATCACTCTAAGATTCATGTTAAGGCTGGCGACGGCGGCAACGGCGCGCTCAGTTTCCATACCGAAAAGTACATTACCAACGGCGGTCCTGACGGTGGTGACGGCGGCGACGGCGGAAATGTCATATTGCAGGCCGTAACGAATCTGACGAGCCTCCAGAACTTCAGATTCAAGCACAAGTTCGTAGCTGAGAACGGCGCGAAAGGCATGGGCAAGAAGATGTACGGCAAGAGAGGCGAGGACCTCATTATCGCCGTGCCCGTCGGTACTGTAGTCAAGGATGCCGAGACAGGCGAGATCATTGCAGACCTCGTTGAAGCAGGCGATAAGATCGTTGTTGCCAGAGGAGGCAAGGGCGGTCTCGGAAATATGCACTATGCAAATTCCGTAAGACAGGCTCCCCAGTTTGCCACACCGGGCGCTCCCGGCGAGGAAAGAGATCTCGGTATCGAGTTGAAGCTCATTGCAGACGTTGGTCTTGTAGGCTTCCCTAATGCCGGAAAGTCAACGCTCCTTTCCGTTCTGACGAGAGCAAAGCCGAAGATCGCGGATTATCCGTTCACTACCTTGGAACCCGTATTGGGCGTTGTTTCAAAAGACGATTTCTCCTATGTCATTGCCGACATTCCGGGAATCATCGAAAATGCCCACGAAGGAGCAGGCTTAGGCCATGACTTCTTAAGACATATCGAAAGAACAAGACTCTTAGTCCACGTGGTAGATCTCTCCGGAACAGACGGAAGAGAGCCTCTGGACGATTTTAAGACGATCAATAAAGAACTCGAGGAATTCAGTCTTGATCTGGCTTCAAGACCTCAGATCGTTGTAGGCAACAAGTGCGACGGTGTTACAGATGAAGAAGCACAGGAATTCGTAGACAGTGTTAAGGCCATGGGTTATGAGGATGTCTACATTATTTCCGCAGCAGGCCAGATCGGAATCAGGGAATTGGCTGATAAGATCACTGAGGCTGTATCGAAGCTCCCGCCCACTGTTCTTCACGATATCGCTGACGGCGGCGAGAGAGTCTACACATTTGATGAAGGCAAGAAGTACGAGATCATCATCAATGAAGACGGCAATTTTGAAGTTACCGGAAAGTGGATCCACAAGATCTTCAATTCCACCAACTTTGAAGATACCGAGTCAACCAACTTCTTCCAGAGAACTCTTGAGAACGAGGGCGTTTTCGAGGAACTCAAGAAAATGGGCTGTAAGGAAGGCGATACAGTTAAGGTCTGCGAGCTCGAATTCGACTATTATGACTAAAACTCCATAATTTGCGTTCTTTGTTCACGAATTATTAACAAATGTTCCCTTATGGTGCCTTAATGGTACGATATCATCAAAGCGTAAGACGAGACCGCAAATAATTAAGTTTTGAGTTTGTTTGTAGAGATGCCGTAGTTTAAAGCTACGGCATCTTTTTGTTTGTATCATTTGCTGATTCTGTCAGTCTTTATTTTTCTTCCTTATTGAGTAAAATATATGCAGTTAAGGTTTGGAGAGGGATAGCATGGATTTTTTCCTGAAACTAATTACGAACAGAATATTGATCGTTGGTGTAGTTTCCTGGTTTTTGGCCCAGGTGTTTAAGTGCATCAGCAATCTTATACTTACTAAGAAGTTCAGCATTGAGAGACTTTTCGGTGACGGCGGCATGCCGAGCGGACACTCTGCCACAGTAGTTTCCGTTGCAGTTGCCACAGGTCTTTACGAGGGTTTTGATTCTCCCATTTTCGCAGTTGCGATGATCGTTGCGATCGTCGTAATGCACGATGCCATGAACGTCAGATATCAGGCAGGCAAGCAGGCAGAACTCCTGAATGTTATGGCTGATATGTTTGAGAAGGTTACAGGTACTGATCTTCCTAACGAAGAGAAGCTTAAGGAACTTTTGGGTCACACACCTTTGCAGGTAGCTGCAGGCTGCCTTCTCGGTATAATAACGGCCCTCGTAATGTATCTCGTATTCTGATTATTTCCATGATTACCGGCGATATCTATAAGGAGTTAATATCTCTGCAGGACAAGGGTTATCGCGATATGCAGATAACCATCATCCCGTCGGTAAAACCGGAATCGATAATAGGCGTCAGGACTCCCCAGTTAAGAGCACTCGCAAAAGAACTTTCCAAGAGGGACGATGTCTCTGATTTCTTAAATGAGCTCCCGCATAAGTATTTCGAGGAGAACCAGCTTCATGCATTCATCCTTTCGGGAATGAAGGATGCTGATGAGGTTATTAAGCTTGTCGACAGATTCCTTCCCTATGTTGATAACTGGGCAACCTGTGACCAGATGTCTCCCAAGGTTTTTAAGAAGCATAAGGACCTTCTGCTCGAATATGTCGATAAGTGGCTCAAGTCTGATCTTACTTATGTAAAAAGGTTCGGTATCGGCATGCTCATGGAGCATTTTTTAGATGAGGATTTCAAGACTTCTTATCTTACCAAGGTCTCGAAAATCAGGTCTGACGAGTACTATGTCAACATGATGACCGCCTGGTATTTTGCAACGGCGCTTGCTAAGCAGTACGAAGCGGCATTACCATATATCGAGAAGCAGAAGCTCGATGTCTGGACACACAACAAATCCATTCAGAAAGCCGTCGAGAGTTACCGCATTACTCCCGAACAGAAGGAATACTTAAAAACATTAAAGAGAAAGGCATAAAGCTATGATTTATACCATTACGCTTAATCCTGCTGTAGATGTTAGCCTTCACGTCAGAGAAGGCCTTTTGCCCGGAAGTATCAACCAGTCCTACGGCGAGAGGACCGATCCCGGCGGAAAGGGAATCAACGTATCCAAGACACTCAAAGTGATGGGCCAGGATTCCGTTATCTGCGTAGGTATCTGCGGCGAAGACGGCGACAGACTCCTTCACATGTTAGACGAGATCGGATCTGAAGTTATCAGCGTCAGATATCCTTCCGGCAATACGAGAACGAATATTAAGATCACCGGCGAGAACGGTGTAACCACAGATATTAACGGCAGCGGCCCGCAGTACGACAGGGCGGCAGTCGAAGAGCTCAAGAACCTTATCCGTTCCAAGATCACAGCAGGTGATACTGTAGTCATTTCAGGCCGTCCTCCGCTCGGTTCGCCTTCAGACATTTATGCCGAGCTCATCAGGAGTTTCAAAGAGGTCGATGGCGTCAGAGTCATTCTCGATGCTTCTGACGAATACTTAAGAGAAGGACTTGCCGAGAGACCTTATGCGGTAAAGCCCACATGCGAAGAACTCTGCATCGATAACGATTCTGACAGCGCGAAATACGAAGCAGGCGATATCGTCTTAAGAGGCATCTCCAGATGTCTTATTTCCATGGGCGTAGTAGGCGCTGTCTATGCGAGCGGCGATATGGAAGCAACATATGTAAGAGCGCTCGACGTAAAGGCTAACTGCACCACGGGCTGCGGCGACGCAATGACAGCAGGCCTTGCGTATGCTTCCGAGAACGGCATGTCATCCGAAGAGACATTCAGGCTCTGTATGGCACTTGCTGCCGCTGAAGCAGAGACGGAAGGAACGAATCCGCCTACCAAAGAGCGTGTTATGGAATTGTCCGGGCTCGTCCCGATAAGCGGCCAATAATTTCCTGTAGTATTGCTATACGCAAACAAACGTTCTACAATTACTTCGTAAGTATTCGAATTGTCCTTTTGGACCTTATAAGTTTTGGAACGCGTAATATATGTTTAAACTGGTATCTGATTTTAAGCCTTCAGGCGACCAGCCGGAAGCGATAAATAACCTCGTTCAGGGCATCAAGGACGGTATGCGTGCCCAGACGCTTTTGGGTGTCACAGGTTCCGGTAAGACATTTACCATGGCAAACATAATAGAGAGGGTCCAGAGACCTACGCTGGTCCTTGCCCACAACAAGACTCTGGCAGGCCAGCTCTATGCCGAGTTTAAGGAATTATTCCCTGAGAATGCCGTAGAGTATTTCATCTCATACTACGATTACTATCAGCCTGAAGCTTATATCGCAGCCACAGACACATATATCGAGAAGGACTCGTCTATCAATGACGAGATCGACCGTATGCGTCACGAGGCTACGAAGTCGCTTCTTACGAGAGATGACGTGATCATTGTCGCGTCAGTATCCTGCATTTACGGAATAGGTGAGAAGGACGATTATCTCTCTCTTGCTCTTATGCTTGAGACGGGCCTCGAGATCCCTATGGATAACGTCATGGCACAGCTCATCAACATGCAGTACACGAGGAATGATTTCGACCTTTCGAGAGGCTGCTTCAGACGTAAGGGCGACGTTATCGATATCTGGACACCCGATTCCGAGCATACGCTTACCAGGATCAGTTTTTTCGGCGATGAGATAGATAAGATCAGCTATGTCGATGCCATAACCGGCAAGACGGAATATACGAAGGACTATATCGAATTATTCCCGGCATCCCACTATGCAACCGGCAGAGCCAAGCTCAATAAGGCTATAGACAGGATCGAAGCCGAGCTCGAGGTCAGGCTTAAGGAGTTAAGAGATGCTGGCGACATGATCGCCGCATACCGCTTGGAGCAGCGTACCCGCTATGACATGGACATGTTAAGGGAGACGGGCTTTTGCAAAGGCATCGAGAACTATTCCAGGCACATTGCAGGCAGAGAAGAGGGTGAACCACCATGCACGCTTATGGACTTCTTCCCGGATGATTTCCTGTTATTCATCGACGAGTCGCACCAGACGATACCTCAGGTCGGCGCTATGTATAACGGCGACAGATCGAGGAAGGAGATGCTTGTCCAGTACGGCTTCAGACTTCCTTCGGCATTCGATAACAGACCTCTGAAGTTTTCTGAGTTCGAGCAGCGCATGGGACAGACGATATTTGTCAGCGCTACTCCTGCAGATTATGAGAAGGAACACAGCGAACAGGTAGTAGAGCAGATGATAAGACCTACAGGTCTTTTGGAGCCTGAGATATTTATCAGGCCTGTTGAGGGTCAGATCGAAGACATCCTCTCGATGCTCAAGGAACAGAAGAAAACAGGCGACAAGAGCCTTATCATGACGCTCACCAAGAGAATGGCAGAAGACTTAACGGACTTCCTTAAGAAGGAAAATGTCAGGGTCACTTATCTGCATTCGGATATCAAGGCTGTAGAGCGTATGCAGATACTTAACCAGCTAAGAAATGATGAAGTCGATGTAATCGTCGGAATCAATCTCTTGAGGGAAGGTATCGACCTTCCTGAAGTATCGCTCCTCATGATACTTGATGCAGATAAGGAAGGGTTCCTGAGATCTGAGAGGTCATTGATACAGATCATCGGCAGGTGTGCCCGTAACGATCACGGCAGGGTAATCCTCTACGCAGACGAAGTAACGGATTCCATGATGAATGCAGTATCCGAGACAAACCGTAGAAGAAAGATACAGCAGGAGTACAATAGAGTTAATAACATTACTCCGAGAACGATCAAGAAGGCCGTAAGAGACGTCTTCGACATTGTTTCCGAGAACAGCAAAGATTCCGGCGGCAAGGGCAGAGGCAAGTCTTCCAGGGGCGGCGGCATCGATGCTGCAAGGCTTATTAACGAAGGCGTATCAAGTGGTACGGAAGAAGATAACATCAAGCTTATTGAGAAGCTTACTGTAGAGATGACCAAGGCTGCAAAAGATCTCGATTTCGAGAGGGCGGCAGAGATAAGAGACATAATTATTGAGCTTAAGGGGAAGAAGAAATGAGCGGCTTTTGTCACTTACATCTTCATACTGAATACAGTCTTCTTGACGGTGCGATAAAGATCAAGGATCTTGCGCAAAGGCTCAAGGATATGGGCATGACTTCATGTGCCATAACTGATCACGGAGTTATGTACGGTGCAGTCTCTTTTTACAGGGAGATGAAGGCCAACGGGATCCATCCTGTGATCGGCTGCGAAGTCTATGTTGCACCAGGCTCCAGATTCGATAAGACAGTTGTTCCCGGCAGGGAAGACAAATACTACAATCACCTGATCCTTTTAGCCAAGGATAACCAGGGCCTTGCGAACCTGAACAGACTTGTATCTGCAGGCTTTACCGAAGGCTTTTACAGGCGCCCGAGGATCGATGAAGAACTGCTGGAGAAATGGCACGAAGGCTTGATCTGTCTTTCCGGATGTATTGCAGGTAAAGTTTCTTCGCTGATCCTCTCAGGTGAGACAGAGAAAGCTGCGCAGACTGCTATCTGGTACGACAATCTATTCGGCAGGGGCAATTACTATCTTGAGATCCAGGCAAATACGACGCCCGAACAGGCGAAGGTAAATGCAGCGCTTGTTAAGCTCTCAAATGAGACGGGTATTCCTCTTGTAGCCACCAACGACTGCCACTATCTGATGAAGGATGACTATGAAGCGCAGGATATCCTTCTTTGCATTTCAACGGCAGCGAGGATCGACGACGAGAACCGCATGCGCATGTCCTGCAATGATTTCTATGTAAAATCCGAGACTGAGATGAGGCGCTTTTTCCCTGAACTTTCAGAGGCAATCGACAACACCGTAAAGATCGCAGAAATGTGCCATGCCGAATATGATTTCGAGACGATCCATCTTCCTGTTTATGAAGTGCCCGAAGGCTATAAGAACCACGAAGAATATCTGGCAGATCTGACTTATAAAGGACTTAAGAAGAGATTTGAAGTAACGCCGCCCACCGGAAGCGTTGACGACTATATGAAGCGCGCCGAATATGAGCTTTCTGTCATCAACAGCATGGGTTATACGGATTACTATCTCATAGTCTGGGACTTCATTAATTATGCGAAGACTCACGATGTAACAGTAGGCCCCGGCAGGGGTTCAGGCGCGGGCTCTCTTGTTGCATATGCCGTAGGCATCACTGATATCGATCCGATAAGATACGGTCTTGTTTTCGAGAGATTCTTAAATTCCGAGAGAGTATCGATGCCGGACTTCGACGTCGACTTCAACGACGAGAGGCGTCAGATCGCGATAGATTACGTTACGGAAAAATACGGCAAGACCAGAGTCGCGCATGTAATCACTTTCGGTACGCTTGCAGCGAGGCAGGCTGTTAAGGATGTAGCGAGAGTTCTCAATATGCCTATCGCGCAGAGTAATAAGCTTACTAAGATGATCCCGTTTTCGATCGGCATGAACTTAAAGCAGGCACTAGAGATCAGCACTGAATTTAAGGAAGCATATGACACCGATCCCGAAGCCAGGAAAGTCATCGACATGGCAATGCGTGTAGAAGGACTTCCACGTAATGCTGGAACGCATGCAGCGGGAATAATTATATCCGGTAAGGACATTACCGACATCGCGCCTCTGGCTGTAAATGACGATACTGTCGCAGTTCAGTTCGCGAAGACCGATGTAGAGAGCATAGGCCTTCTTAAGTTCGACTTCCTGGGACTTAGAACGCTCACCGTTTTGCAGGACTGTGTTGAGCTCGTGAAAGAGAACTACGGTAAGACGATAGATCTCGACAGAATACCGTTAGATGATCCCGAGATCTTTAAGATGATCGGACGTGGCGAGACGGTAGGTATATTCCAGCTTGAGAGCCGTGGCATGACGTCGTTCATGAAGCAGTTGGAGCCCGGCAGCTTGGAAGATATCATCGCAGGTATCTCTCTTTACAGACCGGGTCCTAT
>JAFYJX010000001.1 GCA_017537905.1 Clostridiales bacterium
GCCAGAGCGTCCGGTTCATACCCGGCAGGTCGTAGGTTCGAATCCCACTGCCGCTACCATAAAAGGCCCGTTGGTCAACCGGCTAAGACGTCGCCCTTTCACGGCGGAGTAACGAGTTCAACTCTCGTACGGGTCACCAATGGTACCATAGCCGAGTGGTAAGGCATGGGTCTGCAAAACCCTGATCCCCAGTTCAAATCTGGGTGGTACCTCCAAGCGTCGCTTTTCTTACAAAGCGACGCTTTTTTTACACAAGCAATCAGAGTAGAATATTCGAGTTAAAGAATAATAGGATCAACCGAAAGATGAGGTTTACATGAGAGACGACATCAAGGAATTACTCAAAAGATATGACGAGATCGGCGCTTTGATCTTGGAGCAGAAACTCGATGAGTTCGGCGACCAGCTGGACCAGAAGCCTGCAGATGTTGACGATGCAACTTACGAAGAATACATCCAGCGTCTTGCTAAGGAAGAGACCGAAGAGGCTACAGCCAAGCTCGAGAACGAGCCTGACGAGAAGCTCGGAGACAAGTCCATGAGACAGATCTTCGACGAACTCAGCTTCGATGAGAAGACGGAAGCCCTTGAATACAGCGCTCTCAACCTCGACAGAGGTGCACCTCAGTCGCTGACAGACAGCATCGCCACTGAACCCGCTGACATGGTAAGAGAATACTGCGGCAGGGTGATCGGCGAGTGTGCTTGGACAGAAGACGAGCTTAACGACGAGAACGTTCTTTTCGAGATGCAGTTCCAGAAGGCGATCGCATGTTTTGACGTCCTCACCAAAATGAAGGAACCCTGCTTCATCCAGGCTGTTTTGGACCGCTACATGAGCTACGGCCAGACGAGGGAGTTCGTTGCCGAGTCCATCGCAAGCTATGTCGAAGCATTCCCTGAAGTATCCGAGCCTTTCCTTATCAGCATCATCGAGAATAACGTCGATTCTGGTCTCGAAGGACCTTGCGAAGACGTAGTCATTATGCTCACCGAGATCGGCAAGGAGCATAAGACAGAAGAGATCTACCAGACCTTAAGACACGCATTCAGATACATGACGAACAAGATCTACGCCGTTATCTGCCTCGCTGATTACGGCGACGACCGCGCTGTTGCCATGTTCAAGAATTACATCAACAGGAATCAGAAGACTATCGAAAGAGACCTGTTCTACGAGATGATGTCTGCAATCCAGAATTTGGGCGGCGATATTTCCGATATTCAGGATCCTTTCGGAGATTTCCAGAAGAAGCAGGCGAAAAATAAATGAGTTTTAAGTACCAGAGAACGGAAGACGTTTCGGAACTTTTAGAAACACTGACAGATTACTTTGTTAAGGACCGCATTCTGTTAGGCCATCAGAACGCGGGCCATATCGGCGTGTCCATCAACGCTTTTGACGGCACCGAATCAGATATCAAAAACCTGACCGGCAACCACCCCGCAGTAGTCGGCATCGACACCTTGAGTTTTCTCGGTTACGAAGGCAAGATGAACGACCTCGTTGCGGCAGTCAAGAACATGCACCGCCAGGGCATTATAGTCACGTTATCCTCGCACATGCCTAACTTCACGCTGGGCGGCGACGAGTTCTACGATTATTCGCCCAACTACACCGACGGCGACTGCGGCAGAAGGATCCTGCCGGGCGGCGACCTCAATGAAAAGTACAGAAGATTTCTCGACCTGATCGCCGAGTTCGCTTCATTGTGCATCGATGTTGAAGGCGAAAAGATCCCCATGATCTTCCGTCCTTTCCACGAAGGCAACGGCAACTGGTTCTGGTGGGGCAAAGATTCTCTTTCGGATGAAGATTACATAACCCTTTTCAGATATACCATCGACTACCTGATGGGCGAAAAAGGCGTCGACAACTTCCTTGTCGCATATTCACCCAACGGCCCTGTCTTAGATGATCAGGATTACCTGCAAAGGTATCCCGGCGACGAATACGTTGACATCCTTGGCCTCGATTACTATCACGACAAGCCTCATACCGGCGACGATTTCTTCCGCAAACTTACGGATTCGCTGGATGTTATCTATGTCCTTGCCAACGAGCGCAAGAAAATCGCCGCACTGACCGAGACCGGCTATCGTTCCCTTGATACCGAAAACGGTTATTTCGAAGGCCTCGCTCCGTCAGACAACACTGTCCCTGACTGGTTCACATCTTTGCTCGAAGCTCTGCTGGTAACAGACGGCGGCACTCACATTGCATACATACTTTTCTGGGCCAACTTCTCAGACACCCAGTTCTGGGTTCCTTTCGTTACTGAAGACTTCAGACACGAGATGTGTGACGATTTCATCAAGTTCGCTTCTGACCCGCACATCAAGCTGGCTCCCGTGTTTGATTTCAAAGAACAGGTCTGATAAGATTTCCTTGTTTTAAGGCCTTTGCGGGTTTAACTCAGTTGGTAGAGTGTCAGCTTCCCAAGCTGAATGTCGCGAGTTCGAGCCTCGTAACCCGCTCCAAAATAAAAGAACTCTCTCTCCGGACCAGGTCCTCGGATGCTCCGCAGAGAGAGTTTTTTCATGCCTGCAACATTTCCGTCCGACACCGGCTGTTATCGCACCATTTCCTGCATCCACCCCCATTTCCGCCCGACATTGTCTACATGAAAATCGACAGGATAGATACGCGTTATGCCCAAAAACATGCCTGAACCGGCAAGATGTTACAGAAACCTGCAAGAACCCGGCAGAAAACCACCAAAAAGCCGACAAAAAACCGACACTAAAATATGCCCCTGAAACTGATATTAAAAACCGCGCAAAAAAGTGTAGAATGAACTTATACCAAATCCAAGGAGGATTAAACTATGCAGAAGTATGTATGCGCTTTTTGCGGCTACGAGTATGACCCCGAAGTCGGTGATCCCGATAGCGGAATTGCACCCGGCACAGCATTCGAGGATATCCCTGAGGATTGGGTATGCCCTGTTTGCGGTGTAGGCAAGGAGAACTTCCAGCCCGCATAAAAGTCAATTAAGAATCCAAAGCGGGCTCGTGTAAGCACACTATACGGGCCCGCTTATTATTTGAAAGCATTTAACCATGTCAGACACAGATAAGACAGCATCAAGAGAAAAAACCATCGTCAGGACCGGTATTGTAGGCATCGTCGCAAATGTTTTGCTCGCGACCTTCAAGGCTCTTGTCGGCATTGCCGTCCATTCCACAGCCATGGTCCTTGACGCCGTAAACAACTTCAGTGATGTCTTATCGTCCGTGGTTACCATCATAGGCACCAAGATCGCATCCAAAAAGCCTGACAAGAAGCATCCGCTGGGTCACGGAAGAGTCGAATACCTCGCCCAGATGATAATCGCTGCACTTATCCTTTATGCAGGTATCACGGCGCTCTGGGAGTCGATTAAGAAGATCATAACTCCCGTAGATCCCGATCACTCGGCACTGTCACTCGCGCTTATCTCCGTTGCCATTGTCGTTAAGATATTCCTGGGGCTCTTCGTAAGAAAGCAAGGCAAGAAGGCCAAGTCCGATCTTCTAATCTCATCCGGTACGGATGCGCTTTTCGACGCAATCCTTTCGACCGCAGTCCTTATCTCGGCGATTATTCTCCTTATCTTCAAGTTCAATATCGAAGCTTATGTCAGTGTCATTATCGCCGTCTTCATCCTTAAGGCCGGCTTCGAGATCATTCGCGAAGCAGTCGATGATATGCTCGGTCACAGAGTTGAGGGCGAATATACCAAGAAGGTTAAAGAGAGCGTCTTAACGATCGATGAAGTAAGCGGCGCTTACGATATTGTTCTTCACAATTATGGCCCGGACAGATATCTCGGCTCGCTCCACATTGAAGTCGACGACAGGATGACAGCAGATAAGATCGATTCGCTGACCAGAAAGATCACGCAGAAAGTCTATGAGGATACAGGCATTATCCTTACTGCGGTCGGTATCTATTCGAATAATTCTTCCAACGAGCGTCTCATGAAGATGAGAAAAGACATTACAGAGCTCGTTGTCGACCACAAGCATATTCTCCAGCTCCACGGCTTCTATGTCGATGAAGAAGCGAAGAGGATCACTTTTGACGTGGTTGTTGATTTCGATGAGCAGGACAGGGAAGGCCTTATGAACCACATTATCGGCGATGTTAAGAATGCCCTGCCGGGATATGAGGTCGTAGTCGCGCTTGACAGCGATATAAGCGACCAGTAAGGCGAAAACACACACTCATCACCCAAACCTCCATTTATTTATAATAAGCTTTGTGTTACTATGCTTCTGTTTAACACGGGGAATTATTTAAGCAGGTGGTATTTTGATTTTGGGTACTTCAACTTCATTAAAACTACGTAAGAATAACGGAATCTTAAAATGTGCCGTTCTTGGATTTATTACGGCATTGGTCACTTTCGGCATTTTCATCATCCGCAATGGCGGCGTGCTCACCGTAAGTGACGATTTTAACAGCCAGCAGTTAACGTTTGCACAGGCTGCATGGAATGCAGTCCGTGACGGCAACGGCGGCCAGTGGACCTGGAATCTTGATCTCGGTTCATCGGTCGTAACAGGCTTCGGTTTTTATAATCTTGGAAGCCCGTTCTACTGGATATTCCTGCTCTTCCCGAAGGGCTCTTTCCCTTATCTTGTAGGTCCTTTGTATATCCTTAAGTATGTGGTCGCATGCGTTACCGCATATATCTATTTAAGACTTTTCACAAACAAAGATTCAAAGTACGACTACGCTATAATCGGCGCGCTTATCTACGCGTTCTCCGGTTTCCAGGCAGTCAATCTCATGTTCTTCCATTTCCACGATGTAGTAGCATTCTTCCCGCTGCTGCTCTGGGGCATCGAGACTTTGGATGATAAGAAAAAGAGACCTTGGTTCATTCTGGCCATCTTCATCAACTGCCTTGTAAATTACTTCTTCTTTATCCAGGAAGTAATCTTCATGGTCATCTATTTCCTCTTCAGATTCTGGGGCGAGCCCGTTAAGGATATGCTGAAGAAGATGATCACATGCATTGTCTGCGGCATCTTCGGCGTCGCAATGGCATCTGTGTTATTCATCCCGAGTGTTCTTTACATCAAGGGAAACACCAGAAGTGAGATGGCACTTTACTTAAAGAACTTCGTATACGAATCCAGATCGCTCCTGCATCTTATAAAGGGCGCCCTGCTCCCGGGCGATGTAATGCCTGCCAACAGCGCTGTCATCTTCCAGAACTGGGATTCGCCTTCATGCTATATGCCTTTGTTCGGCCTCTCCTGCGTTTTCGCATTCGCCGGCAAGGACAAGAGCTGGATCAAGAAGCTCCTGATCTTCCTCGGCATCGTCTCGATATTCCCGTTCATGACATCAGGATTCCTTCTCTTTACGGCTGTATACCAGCGCTGGTGGTATATGCTCGTCCTCATTATGGCTCTCGCTACCGTCAAGGTTCTCGAGCAGCCCAAGGAATATGCCATGTCTAAGGGCATCCTTATCTATGTTGCCGCTACGACGTTCTTCTTCCTCGCGATCAAGTTCGTCGCATATAACTCTCTTAAGGAACAGATGGTCTTCTATAATGACAGGTTCACTTATTTCTACATTATCGCTGTAGCAGGCCCCGTCATCCTGGATATCCTTTTGAGGGCTGACAAGCTTAAGTACGGTGTCGTCCTGGTAGCGACGATGCTGCTCTGTGCTCTTACCACAGGCATGACGCTGCTCTATTACAAGGACGACGATACAAAAGCATATCTTTCCAAGTATGAGGCAGCCATCAATCTTAAGCCTATTGACGACCAGTACAGATATAACACCAGAGACAATGTTTATACGCTTACTGGCGGCGCTGCAGGTTTCGGATGCTTCAGTTCGACTATCGAAAATTCCGCTCATGAGTTCAATATCCTTCTCGAAGTCGATACAAACAATTCAAGCCAGGGAAGAATAAAGATCCCGGGCCTCCCGCAGCTTCTGGGAGGCAAATACAGCATTACTACTGACGGAAGTGCTGAGAATATCGTTGACCGGGTCAGCTACAAGGATACGACGCTCTATGTGAAGGAAGGAAAAGCTTTCCCTATTGGCTTTGCGATGGACAAATACATCTATGCCAATGAGCTGGCTAAGATACCTTTCGAAAAGCGCGGCATCGCATTAATGAATGCGGCTGTCATCAAGCCCGGTGATACATCCAAGGTCGATCCCGGAATGACGCATATCAATTCATCTGAGATCGATTACGATAAGCCGGTTGACAGCATGGCTGATGAAGCTGTTGAGAATGCCGTAAAGAATTTCTCCAGAGACAATCACGGATTTAAGTGCACGACCGACTATTCAAAAGATACTTATGTATATTTCTCCGTTCCGAACGATAAGGGCTGGACAGCTAAGATCGACGGCCAGAAGTCAGATGTTATCGATTCCGGCGGAATGATGCTTCTTAAGGTTCCGGCAGGACAGCATTCAATAGAGTTCAGCTATCAGACACCGGGACTTAAGGCAGGTATCGCACTTACAGCAGTCTCCTGGGCCGCTTTTGCAGGACTCTGGATCTTTGGCGCAGTAAAGTCAAAGTCCAAGAAGGCCGGAAAGGAGAGCAAATAATGGGTAAATTATCTCTTCAAAAGTTTAAGAACAACCGTACGGTCATCGTTCTTGAGATCGTATTCCTTTTAGCTCTCGCATCTCTGGGTATCTACACATGCGTTTTCAGCAAGGCAGTAGTTTTCGACGCTTCCAAGTATGTTGTCTGGTCAGCTGAGCAGGGCATGGAGTGTAAGATCGAAGGTATCGAGACATCTGAAGATGCCGGCAAATATTTCCTAGAGATCAAAGGCTGGGTAATCGAGAGGACCATTGAATCCAAATCAACAGATACGGTCAGGGTCGTCTTAAAGGATGCCGATACCGGCAAGTATTACTTCATTCCCACCAGAAGGACTTCCAAGTCCAGCATCACAAGGCAGTTCTATGACGGAACGACCTACGATGACTGCGGTTTCGAAGCAAAAGTACGTCTGGGAAAAGAGTTAAGCGGCAACGCCAGCGAATATGAAGTGTTCATTTATGTAAGCAACGGAAACGGCACGAAGCTGGTAAAGACCGATATAGGTGTTATTTCCTGGCTTACAGGGAAATAAAACAGAACGATTTTTGATTTATTGCCTGCAATTATAAGTTAGATAAAAAACTTGTTGACAAAAACAAGGCTCGACCATATAATAATCAGGCACGCGGGATTAACTCAGTGGTAGAGTGTCACCTTGCCAAGGTGAAAGTCGCGAGTCCGAGTCTCGTATCCCGCTCCACCAAAAAGCCGTCTCAATCGAGACGGCTCTTTTATTTTCTGTATTATTTCCTGTCGGTTATTTGACCGCAGGCTCAGCCTTCTTCTTTCCCTTGAACAGGAGCTTTTGCAAAAGTTCTGTAAGCTTCTGTTCACCGACACCCAGCAGCACCGTCAGGATGATTACGCCGACAGCATATATCAGGAGATTAAACTTGCCGGCCTTTAAAGTCTCATTGGTCTGGAGGAACCTGAGCGCGGTGAGCGCTGCGAGGTTCATGAGATAAGTATGAAGCGAATACTTGCCGAAGAAACGCGATACAGGATTGCTTACGTGATATTTCATCATGAAGAGTATGATCGTAAATCCGAGCAGGAGGAATAACGGAACCTGGCAAAGATATGTCTTGATCTTCTCTTCGATGCCGGGGCCCTTGCCCATGAATTCTGTCCAGTAGCCGAACTTCATCTGGCCGTAAGAAGAGAGCTTGTAGAAGACCATGGTGATGATAAGAACGATATGGAACTTAAGGGCATAGAGTTTCTTGAAGAATGCGGTGATCTCTTTTTCGTAATTTGCGAAAACAAGGCCCGTGAAGAATGCGGGAGCCGAGTTGACCCACCACTCGCCGCTGAACCACAGCGCCTTTTGTTCCTGCCACCACAAAGCTCTGGAAGCGAGAGCAGGCTTTACCCACCAGTTAGGATCGCCATACCACCAAGCGAAGTGTCCGTTGAAGCAGAAGCCGATGCCGAGAGCGATTATGAATACGAAGATGATCGCAAAGCATACGGGGCGGCACTTGATGAAGCGGAAGCAGAGGTAGAACACGAGATACAAAATCGCGAGAACGATAGGGAACCACGCATATTCATTCATCATGGTGATTCCCGTGAGGTTAGCGATCCAGCGCTCCTTGGGGAGTTTAAATCCTGCGGCAAACATAAGGACTCCGTATACGATTACGTTAACGTAGAAGGGAAGAACGATAGTCTTAACGATCCTGTTCTTTATAAAGCCCTTGAGGTAATTCTCTTTTGTGTTAAGGCTCTTGATAAGTCCGTAGCCTGAGCAGAAAAAGAAGATTGCTACAAAATATGCGCCAGCATTAACGAAAGGCGAGAGGACCTTCTGCTGCTGGAATAGTTCCTCCTGGGAGATATGGTGGAGTATTACACCCATAGCAGCAAATCCTCTTAAGGATTTCATTACATCGAGGCTTGTAAAGTCATCGTTGAACTCGAGTTTTTTACCGAACTTGTTGGTTCCGCCCCAGATGAAAAGAATCAGATAAAGATAGAACACTACCTGATTTAAGACAGACAACATGGTCATGCCATTAAAGATCTCCGCCATAACACACCTCTCATGGAAATCATAACAATGCGCTTATTATCGCATTTAGACTGAGCCGATAAAACCTGATAAATTCCACTTTTGTATATGATAAAAAAGGCTGTCTTCAATGAGACAGCCTCTAAGAATCTTATTTCTTTTTCTTATTCGATTTCTTTTTGTTGGAAGACTTAGGCGATGATGCCTTTTCTTCTTTCTTAACTTCGGGCTGTTCCGGCTTGTTTTCCGGCTTAACCTCTTCCTTAACTTCTTCCTTTACCTCAGACTTTGCTTCTTCCTTCTTGGGTTCAGCATCAGCCTTTGCAGATTCTTCGTCGTGCTTGAACATTGCCTTCTTTCTGGAGTAAACGTCGTCATCGTCAGCGAGCAGTGAGACTCTGGTAAACGAAGCAGGTGCAACGGCTACCTTTTCCCTGAACAGCAGTGCCCTGATCTTATCTGTGAGCTTCTGTTCCAGAACGCCGCCTGCAACAGTCAGCAGGATTACTGCGATAGCATTGACGAAGAGGTTGTTGTAAGGACCGCCCATATAGAAAGGTGACCACTCCTGGTTGTACTGCAGGAAGTTCATAAGCGTAATGGCAGCGAGATTCATGAGGTATGTGTGGAGCGAGTATTTTCCGAAGAAGCGTGTGATCGGATTGCTTACGTGATACTTCATGAGGAATATGAATACTGTAACTGCGATGATAAGGAACAAGGGAACCTGGCAGAAATAAGTGGCGATCTTGTTGCCGATCTCAGGTCCTCTTCTGTTGAACTCTGTCCAGTAACCGAATTTCTTCTGGCCGAAATCTGAAAGTGCGAAGCATACTTCCGTGATGATGACGAGAATGAAGAATCTCTTCCAGTAATTTTCCTTGAAGAATTTGACGATCTTTTTCTCGTAGTTCGCGAAAACAAGGCCCGTGAAGAAAGCAGGTGCTGAATTAACCCACCATTCACCGTGGAACCAGAAGATCTTTTCGCCCATCCACCACTTGGCTTCGTTGGTCCAGTAGTATTCGCTGACCCACCAGTTGTCGGGACCTGTCCACCATGCACAGTGACCTTCGATCATGCAGCCGATGCCCATGAGGATAATGAATACGAAGATGATCGCAAAGCATGCCTTGCGGTTCTTAACGAAGCGGAATGTGAGGAAGAATACGATATACAAAATAGCGAGGACGATCGGGAACCACGCGTACTGGTTCATCATGGTGATACCCGTAAGATTGCAGATCCACTGTTCCTTTTCGAGATGGATCTTAACGAGCGCGTAAAGTGCCCCATAGATCAATACGTCAACATAGAAAGGGAGAACGATGGACTTAACGATCCTTTTCTTGATAAATCCTTTGAGGTAGCCGGGCTTGGAATCATAGCTCTTCAAAAGACCGTAACCGGAGCAGAAAAAGAAGATAGCTACAAAATAAGCGCCTGCATTTACGAACGGCAGGAGAATGCCTTCCTGCTGGAAGGTCTGCTGCTGTGAAATGTGGTGGAGAATAACTCCGAGCGCTGCAAAGCCTCTTAATGACTTCATCGTTTCCATGCTTAAGAAGTCTTCGTTGAATTCATTCTTCTTAAGAAGCTTATTAGATCTGCCCCAGATGAACAGGCTTACAAAAAGCAGAGCGACTGCAAGATCAGCGAGATTCCACCAATGAATATTCGAAAGATTGTTTAGTACAAAACTGGTCATAAAATACCTCGTCCCCAAAAATCAATGTTCATATTGTCGCACAAGCCGAGAATATTGTATATTTATATAATCAACATATTTTGAAATAGTTGGGGGTGCAATATGAAAGGTATAATTCTCGCAGCGGGAAAGGGCACACGTCTTTATCCTATTACCAAGCCGGTATGCAAGCCGCTGCTTCCCGTATATGACAAGCCGATGATCTACTATCCGCTCTCGGTACTTATGGAGGCAGGTATCAAGGATATCCTCGTAATTACTCCGCCGGACGATACAAAGCCTTTCGTAGATCTCTTAGGAGACGGTTCACATCTCGGCATTTCCATCCAGTATATGGAGCAGAAGGTTCAGAGAGGTATCGCTGACGCTTTCATCATCGCAAAAGACTTTATCGGCACGGATTCCGTCTGCCTCGCTCTCGGCGACAATATCTTCTATGGTCCTTTCTTCAGACGTAAGCTCAGAACAGCAGGCAGAAATGAGGAGGGCGCAGTAATCTTCGGTTACTATGTTGCCGACCCCAGAGCTTTCGGCGTAGTTGAATTCGATGCGGACGGTAATGCTATCTCCATCGAGGAGAAGCCCAGACATCCGAAGTCAAATTACATCGTTCCGGGACTTTATTTCTACGATAATGATGTAGTAGATATCGCAGCTAAGATCGAGCCTTCCGCAAGAGGCGAGCTCGAGATCACTTCCGTAAACGAAGAATACTTAAGAAGAGGCAAGCTCCACGTTATTCCTTTGGGCAAAGAGTTCTCCTGGTTTGACGCAGGCAATCCGGACAGCCTCTATGAAGCAGCAGGACAGATCAGGGCAGCACAGAGATCAGGAAGAATGATCGGATGCTTAGAGGAGATCGCTTGGCACAACAGATGGATCGAGAAAGAGCAGTTCATCGAGATCGCCCATTCCATGTCCAAGACAAATTACGGTCAGTATCTTGAGTCATTGGGCGAGGAGATCTGATATAGGCAGCGCCTATTCGATTTTAAAAACAGATAATGCTATAATTGACATATGTCGTTTTCGCGGCATATGTCTTTTTTTTAGGAGCAGCATAAGATGCCAAGGCCGGTAAGAGTCAGAAGAGTATGTGAGGAGCCTAAATACACGAGATTCGTGCCCACAGGCGCCGATAAGATCGATGCTCAGGTCTTAACCATCGAAGAGTATGAAGTCATACGGCATGTCGATTATCAGAAAATGACGCACGAGGAGTGCGCGCGGCAGATGGCGATTTCCAGGACTACCGTAACAGAGATCTACGAGACGGCAAGATATAAGATCGCCGATTCCATTATCAACGGAAAAACATTATGTATCGAAGGCGGCAATTACAGGGTCTGCGAAGGCGGCGAATGCTGCATCGCAAAAGGAAAAACATGCAGCGGTGAAGACTGCGGCAAGAATTAAAGGAGGAACGAATCCATGGCTGAAATAATCTTAGATGACAGCAATTTCGAAGCAGAAGTATTAAACAGCGATATTCCGGTCCTTGTAGATTTCTGGGCTCCGTGGTGCGGCCCCTGCAGGATGTTAGGTCCCGTAATTGCAGCCATTGCAGAAAAGTACGACGGTAAGATCAAGGTCGGCAAGTACAACTGCGACGATTCGACCGAATATGCTGAGAAGTACTATGTCGAGAGCATTCCTTCAGTAAAGATCTTCAAGGGCGGAGAAGTGGTCAATGAATCCATGGGATTTGTTCCCCAGCCCAAGCTCGAGGAGCTTATCGACGAAATACTCTGAAAGACAGACTTAACTTAAAAAGCAGATCCCGGCTTCACACCTGAAAGTCCGGGATCATTTCATTTCCTGAGGATTCATATTCCTGGATGAAGGCATTTTCCTGGCCTTTTGATGCCAGATAATCAGCTAAAGTATCGCATGTCCTTTTCGAGGGCTTCTCCGCGAGCTTACCTGTGCATGAAGGCATCGGCGTGTACTGGCTCATGAGGCTTATGTAGATCCTGTTCCCGTACCTGGATGTCAGATAATCCAATACGTGTTTGGAATCGAAAAGCCCGCCCGGAAGGATCAGATGCCTTACGATGACGCCTTTTTTGAGAAGTCCGTCGGAGCCTAAGTACAGATCTCCGGTCTGCCTCACCATTTCGTCAATCGCGCTGCAGCAGACGCTGAAATAATCGGGCGCGTGCGAATACTCCGAAGAGAATTTCGGTGAGAAGTACTTCATGTCCGGCATGTATATATCGACGAGCCCGTCGAAAAGTTTAAGCGTCGATACAAGATCGTATCCCGAACAGTTAATCGCAACGGGTATTTTAAGTCCTGATGTTTTCGCGATTGAGATTGATTCAGCGACGGCCGGCGCGAAATGCATCGGGGTCACGAGATTGATATTATTGGCTCCCTGATCCTGAAGCCCCAAATAGCTGTCGGCAAGGCTTTGAGGATCCATCTTCTTACCGTGCCCGGTGGGGCCTCTCGAAATGGAATAGTTCTGGCAGAAAACGCAGCCTAAGCTGCAGCCTTCAAAGAAGACTGTCCCGCTTCCGTTTTGCCCGGATATTACCGGTTCTTCGCCAAAATGCAGCTTTGTGATATTTACCAGAGGAAATCCCGGCATTTTGCAAAAGCCGGTCCTGCCGGAGGTTCTGTCGGCACCACAGCGCCTGGGACATAAGTTGCAGTTCTCAAAAAGGTTTTCCATAACGCTTCTATTCTAATACCAAAACAGAAAATCCGTTGTTGTTATAGCCAACTAAAGACACGAACATGTCACTAAAATACAGACATTTTACCGCATATCTGTATACAAGCTAGATGATAAAATCTATGCATGGCCATACATGAGGAATGCGGAATATTCGGAATTCACGGCAGCGAGCTTTGCGCCAGTGATGTTTATTACGGACTTTTCAGTCTCCAGCACAGGGGACAGGAGAGTTGTGGTATTGCTACCAATGATGACGCATCGATAGAGTGCGTCAAGGGTATGGGGCTTGTCAGCGAAGTTTTGAGCAAAGACAAGATAGCTAATCTTAAGGGCGATATCGCAATCGGTCACGTAAGATATTCCACAGCAGGCGGCAGCGTTCCGGAGAACGCGCAGCCTATCGTAACCCAGTATTCAAAGGGAACACTTTCCATCGCACATAACGGCAACCTTACCAATGCGAACGAGCTTAAAAGAGAGCTCGAGGACCAGGGTGCTATCTTCCATACGACCACCGATTCGGAGGTCATCGCATACCTTATTGCACAGAAGAGATCTTCTAATCCTTCGGTTGAAGAAGCCGTCAAGGAAGTAATGGGTATCATCAAAGGCGGATATGCACTTCTCGTCATGAGCCCCCGCAAGCTTATCGCGGCAAGAGATCCGTTCGGCTTGAAACCTCTCGTTATGGGTAAACTGGATGACGCGGTCATCTTCTGTTCCGAGACATGCGCATTAGAAGCCGTAGGTGCTGAGTTTATAAGGGACATCAATCCCGGTGAGATCGTCATCGTGGAGAACGGTGAGATCAGATCCATCGATTCAGGATTGGTACGTCCCATGAAGAAATGTGTTTTTGAATATATCTATTTCGCGAGGCCGGATTCTGTCATTGACGGTATCTCTGTTGCAGAAGCAAGAAGAGAAGCGGGCAGGATCCTTGCGAGGAAACATCCTTGTGATTGCGACATAGTTATCGGTGTGCCTGAGTCGGGAATCGACGCCGCATTAGGTTTTGCGGCTGAATCAGGCATTCCGTACGAGAAGGGATTCGTTAAGAATTCCTATGTAGGAAGAACGTTTATCAAACCATCGCAGGAACAGCGTAAACAGGCGGTTAAGATCAAGCTTAACCCTATCTCGGCCGTAGTTAACGGCAAGAGAGTCGTAATTATCGACGATTCCATCGTAAGAGGCAATACGATCGCGAATCAGGTCAATATGTTAAGAAATGCGGGAGCCACAGAGGTTCACGTAAGGATCAGTTCCCCGCCGTTTATGCATCCCTGTTATTACGGAACGGATGTACCGGATGAAGACTATCTCATCGCCTGCCAGCACACGATCCCTGAGATCTGTGACATAATAGGCGCTGATTCATTGGGCTATCTCGAACCCAGGGATCTGGACGAGATGCTCGGAGGCGACAATTTCAGATATTGTGACGCTTGCTTCACCGGTGATTATCCGGAGAGATAAGAGGGCGGAATAATGCCGGAAAACAGGAGCTCTAACCAGGGGCAAAGACATCCTAATGTCAGATCAGCGGATTCTGCAGTCGTAAGGGCTGTAGAGCATCAGGCTGCCCTTGAACGTCAGGCCCAGCGCCCGGAAGCAGCCCGTCTCACCAGAAATCAGCCTGCGCCTCAGCGTATGCCCAGACCCGAAAATGTAAGAAGACCCATGTACCAGCAGCGCCCGACAGGCGCCATGCAGCGTCAGGCCCAGCCGATGCAGAGACCTGCGCAGCCGATGGCTCAAAGGCAGCAGATGCCCCAGCGCCCTGTACAGCAGATGCCTCAGCGTCAGGCTCAGCCCATGCAGCGTCAGGGTCAGCCCGTTAATTTAGGACAGCCAATGCCTCAGCGTCAGGGACAGATTCCGGCTTCAAGGACCCAGATCCCCCAGCGCCAGGCACAACCCATACAGCAGCCTGTACCGCAGCGCCTGCAGATCCCTCAGCAGAACAGACCCGTAAATACGGCTATGCCTGTCCTTCACACATCTACGCAGCAGCTTAATACGAGAATGCCTGTTCCGCATCGTCCGGGACAGCCTGCAAATGCAAATATGCCTGTGGTCCGTTCCGTTCCGCAGACGATCAGCGCGCCGCGTCACGTTGCTCCCTTAAGTGTCGAGCATGAGGATACTAACGCCTTGGCAAAGGCTGTTCAGTATGAGGATGAGCAGGATGACGGCATCGAAGTAGTAGATTCCGAGTACGAGGAATTTGACGACGAGGATGAAGAAGCGGAAGTTGAAGAAAAGAGAAGCCGCAGGCGTGAGCGCAAGGAGAGGAAGAACAGATCTCTGCCTTACCTCATCGTGCTCCTTCTGGTCCTGATTTTCGGCGTTTTCGCAGTATGGGCCATAACGGTATTTAACGAAGATACAGACCTTATCGTTTCACAGCACACAATCGAAGCAGGAACTTCCGCAAACCTCCAGATGTATATTACAGGCGAGCCCAAGTTCCCTGAATATGTATCATGCAACCTGGATTTCTCCACAGTAAATTATGTGCTCCCGCAGACGATCAGATTCAACATAAGAATGTATGGCGTAAATTTCCCTTGTGTCCTTGAGATCGTTGACACCACGCCTCCGACAGCAGAGCCCGTTCCCCAGACCATGTTCTCGGTAGATGAAGTTCCGCCTGTAGAAGAGTGCGTCAAGAATATCTACGACCTTAATGAAACGTCAGTTAAGTGGGCTGAAGTCCCGGATATCTCAGGCGGCGGAAACATCATTGCAAAGGCCGTTGTTACTGACTCTTCAGGCAATGAGACTATCGTTGAGGTTCCTTTCCAGGTAACAAAGGACTCCGAAGCGCCCGTTATCTCCGGAACCAAGAATATTGAAGCTTTTGTCGGCGATCCTATCAAATACAGGACCGATGTAACGGTCACGGATGACCTCGATCCCACTCCGGAACTCGAGATAGATACGAGCCAGGTTGACTTAAGCAAGGCCGGCTCATACAAAGTTATCTACAGAGCCAGGGATTTCTCCGGCAATATTTCTGAAGTCGAGATCACTCTCAAGCTTACGAAAAAGCCGAAGAACTATGTTGAGCCTGAGAAGGTTTACAAAGAAGCTAACAAGATCTTAAAGAAGATCATCAAGTCGAACATGACTGATATGGAAAAGGCCCTCCAGATCACATGGTGGGTAAGATATAACGTCAACTATGTTGCCAAGGCTGACAACTCCTCCTGGACGAGAGCAGCTTACGACGGACTCGTTAAGCGTAACGGCAACTGCTATAACTTCGCCATGACCGCGAAGGCACTTTTCGATGCAGCAGGTATCGAGAACATGATCATCAAGAGAGAACCGTTTATCTACCACGGCCACTACTGGAACTACATTAAGATCGACGGCGAATGGTATCACTGCGACTCAACACCGAGACTGAAATACAACAGCTATTTCTTTATGTACACGACCAAGGAATTAAAGAACTTTTGGCATAACGGCTGGAACGGGTATAATTTTAAGGAATCAAAGTACCCGAAGTCTGCTACAAAGTCCGTACAAAGCAAGATCAATTACGCCGGACACAAGATAAAGAAGTAATATGAACCAACAAGTTGAAGGCAATAATATGAAGCCCGTAAAGCGGAATCCCAATAATTCCGTTCAAGGCCGCCCCGTTAATGCCGGAAACGTCCCGAAAAAGGTTCCCGCAAATACAAACAGACCCCAGGCATCAAGGCAGGCTCAAAGGCCTGTACAAAAGCCTGTGCAAAGACCGGTCCAAAGACCCGTGCAGGGTCAGGGACAAAGGCCGGTCCAAAGACCTGTGCAGGGCCAGCCTCAAAGACAGATGCAAAAGCCCGTTTCTAAGGGAAATGCAAAGCCTGTTCAAAGGACTCCGCAAAAGCCTGTTCAAAAGGCTCCGCAAAAGCCGGTCCAGAAAACTGCTGCCTCAAAGGCGCAAAAGCCTTCTGCAAAGCCTGTTCCCAAGAAGACTGAGAGTAATGCAAAGCCGTTTAACTTTATGCCTTTGCTGATCATTGGTATTTCAGCGCTGCTGATATTCCTGGTCTATTACGGAGTCAGTTCCTTCCTCAAAGAGCAGTTCTCGTTGGTAAAACAGGAAATAACGATCGAAGCGGGAACACAAAAGCCTGATCTGAACTCCTATCTTAACGGCGAGCCTGCTTTCCCGAGTCTCGTATCGTGCAATCTTAATTTCGATGAAGTAAACGGGGATCTTCCTCAGACTGTCCGCTTCAACATAAACATGTACGGCAGGAACTTCCCGTGCACACTTACGATAAAGGACACGATAGCGCCTGTAGGACAGGGTGTTCCGCAGAAGATATTTGCGAGCCAGGAACTGCCTGATCCGATGACGTGCCTTACTGATGTTTATGATGTTACGGATCTTACCGCAGCCTGGACAAATGTTCCGGATTATTCGAGCGGCGGAAGATATAACGCATATGTCTCGCTCAAAGATGCTGTCGGAAATGAGACCTATATCGTTGTGCCATTAGATGTTACGAAAGATTCGACTCCGCCTGTGATCAAGGGCTACCAGGATCTCCAGGTATATATCGGCGATTCCATATCATACAGGAAGAATCTCATAATAACGGATGATTACGATGAGAATCCTGAGCTCGATATCGATACTTCGAAAGTGGATCTTAAGAAGCCCGGCAAATATGAAGTCGTTTATACAGCCAGGGATTTTTCGGGCAATGAGTCATCCGTAAAAGTCAAGCTCAAGGTCGAGAACAAGCCCAAGGGTTATATCGAGCCTGACCAGGTCTATGCGGAAGCAAAGAAGATCCTGGCTGAGATAACGGAACCCGGCATGACTGAAGAAGAGGTTGCACTCCAGATCGTATGGTGGTGCAGGTATAACATCAGGTTTATCTTGAGGACCACGAGCCGCTCCTGGACTGAAGCTGCATATAACGCTTATACCAAGAGAATGGGCAACTGCTATTCGACCGTGTATGCGGTAAAGGTACTGCTTGATGTGGCAGGTATCGACAACATGATCATAGAGCGCCACCCTTACCAGACGGCAACACATTACTGGAATTACGTTAAGCTTAACGGCCAGTGGTATCACTGTGATGCCACATGGCGACAGGGATATGACAGTTATTTCTTCATGTATACGACCAAGGAACTCCTGAATTTCTGGCAGGGAGGCTGGAACGGTTTCCAGTTCAAACAGAGCGCATTCCCCGAGAGTGCGACCGAATCGGTACAGAAGCGGATCGATTATAAGAACCATAAGATAAAATCAGCATAACCTATGCTATAATTTTCAAATAAGAAATAAACGATGGGGAGCAAATGATGGCGCCGGTATTATATCTTGTTATTCCGTGCTACAACGAGGAACAGGTCCTTCCGCTGACGAGCGGCAAGTTTAAGGGCAAACTGGACGAACTGATCGAAGCTGGCAAGATCAGCACCAAGAGCCGTGTTATGTTCGTCAATGACGGCAGCAAGGACACTACATGGGACATCCTTACAAAGCTTTGCGAAGAGGATGAAGAATACTGCGCAATTTCCCTTTCCCGCAACAGAGGCCACCAGAATGCGCTTATCGCAGGCCTTATGGAAGCAAAGAAGCATGCCGACATCACTATCTCCATGGACTGTGACGGCCAGGACGATATCAATGCAATCACGGAGATGGTCGATGAATATGCTAAGGGCAATGAGATCGTCTATGGCGTAAGAAATGACAGAACAACAGATTCCTGGTTTAAGAGGACTACGGCTCAGTCTTACTATAAGGTCCTCCGCGGCATGGGTGTTGACATTATCCCTGACCACGCTGATTACAGACTTATGAGCGCCAGAGTGCTTAATGCCCTTGAAGGCTACAGTGAAGTAAACCTTTTCTTAAGAGGCATTATTCCCCAGCTCGGATTCAAGCAGTCCTTTGTCTACTATTCCAGAGCTGAACGTGAAGCCGGCACGACCCACTATCCTCTGTCCAAGATGATGTCTCTTGCGATCGACGGTATTACATCTTTTTCCGTAAGACCTTTGAGACTCATCACAGGTTTCGGTCTTCTTGTAGCTCTTTTGAGCTTTATCGGGATCATTTACGTTTTGGTTTCCGTAATTACAGGCAATTATGTTGACGGCTGGGCTTCGACCACCTGTATCCTCTGCTTTGTCTCAGGTATCCAGATGATCAGCCTTGGCGTAATAGGCGAATACATCGGTAAGATCTATCTCGAGACAAAGCAGCGCCCGCGTTACTTTGTTTCTGAGAAAAAGAATATAACGGAGGAGTAAGTAATGGACATTTTATATGTTGTAATGCCTGCATATAACGAAGAGGACAACATCTTAGACGTTGTTACTTCCTGGTATCCGGTCCTTGAGGGTAAGGATCCGGCATCAAGACTTGTCATCGCTGACAGCGGCAGCCAGGACAGGACTCACGAACTCCTCGAGAACTTTAAGGCTGATCATCCGCAGCTCGAGATCTTATCCGATACGGGCAAGCAGCACGGCCCCAAGGTAATCGCTCTTTACGATTACGCCATCAAGCAGGGTGCAGATTTTATTTTCCAGACTGACTCCGACGGACAGACGCTGCCTGAAGAGTTCGATGCTTTCTGGCAGATGCGCCACGGCTACAAGGGCATCTTCGGCCACAGAGTCGTAAGAGGCGACGGTAAGGACAGAGCCTTCGTCGAGAAGGTCGTATGCTTCCTGTTAAAGCTCTATTTCAAGGTAAAGGTACCGGATGCAAACGCTCCTTTCCGTCTTATGGACGCGAAGACCGTTGCAAAGTATCTCCCCAAGCTCGACAAGGATTACAACCTGCCGAATATCATGATGACAACATATTTTGTCCACTATGGTGAGGAGCACGCCTTCCGTGAGGTCACGTTCAGACCCCGTCAGGGCGGCACAAACTCCATCAATATCAAGAAGATCGTTAAGATCGGCTGGAAGGCTTTAGGTGACTTCCGCCGTCTCAAGAAAGCAATGTAATGGCTAAATCCGGTAAGACAAAACTTAAGAGAATAATCACGGCGCTGGTTTTGCTGGCGCTGTCTTTTGGAATCTTTTGGTTTATTCAGAGACTCTTCATGCCCAAGTACCAGGTCGGTGTTATCGAGGGCTCATTTACTGAAGAGTACTACAAGGAGAAGGTTCCTCATGATGTCCTGATCTTCGGTGACTGCGACGCATATGAGAACTTTTCGCCCATTAAGATGTACGAAGAGTACGGAATCTCATCTTACATCAGAGGTTCCGGCGAGCAGTATATCTGGCAGTCTTATTATCTTTTGAGGGATGCGTTAAGGACCGAGACTCCGAAGGTCGTTGTTGTTTCGATCCACACCATGCAGAATGAACCCAAGAACCGCCAAGAGCAATACAACAGAATGACTCTCGACGGTATGAGATGGTCAAAGGACAAGGTTGATGCCATCAATGCCTCCATGAGACCAGAGGAGACATTCGCATCCTATGTTTTCCCTATCCTGAGATACCATGACAGATGGAGAGAGATCTCCAAGACGGATTTTCAGCACCTTTTTTCAAAAGACATCATATCCCACAACGGTTACTACATGCGCTGCGATGTAGAACCACAGGGTTTTCTCCCGAAGCCTCTTCCGAGGATCAGCTACAAGTTCGACGATTATTCAATGTATTATCTCGACCAGATAAGGCTCCTTTGCGAAGAAAAGGGAATAGAGCTGCTTTTGGTACGTGCTCCTATTGAGTACCGCTGGCACAAACAGTGGGATACGACTGTCGAGGAGTATGCTGCCCAGTACGGTCTCACATATATTAATTTCAATGATTACAGTGATGATATGGGCATTGATATGAGCCAGGATACATACGACGGCGGTCAGCACCTCAATATCTACGGCGCCGAGAAGCTTAGCGTATTTTTCGGAAAATACCTTATTGAACACTATAGTCTGACAGACTACAGGACCGTTCCTGATGTGGCCAAAGAGTACGAAAAGGACATCGCTTTCTACAACTGGATGAGGGATGACCAGTTAGCTGAGATCGCAAAATACGGCGAGCTCAGAAGTTACGGTGCCAACGCTATCGAAAACTGATATTTAAGGGTTTCATAATATAATTAGTCATTTTTGATGTATTTTTTCCGCCATTTTCCCTTATTTTTGTCATATGCGTGTTAAATACTTAGTGTATTATTATCTGGGTGTTTACACGAACCACTATATGGAGGATTTTTAGACATGAAATTAACAAAGATTGCAGCTCTTATGATGGGCTTAAGCATGGCAGGAGCAACACTTTGTGCATGCAATAACGCACCTGAGCCGGTTTCTTCCGACATCAACGTTATTTCAACACAGAGCCAGGTAGGCGGTCCCGGCAACGGTGAGACTATCAATGTTGCTGATATCGATAAGAACGCTGCCAGCACAAACTTCAAGTTCACATACAAGGGCGTTGACATTGTATGCAATGCAGCTTTTGATGACAGCAAGTTCGACAGCAGTGATTACGAGATGCATCAGGAAGCTTCCTGCGCAGGCCAGGGTCTTGATTTTGTTTACAATTTCAAGGGTGGCTCATTCCAGGTAGTTTCTCACCCTATGGATGATCAGAATGGCGAAGCAAAAGTTATGTATGTAATGCTTTGCGATGACACTGTAGCTACAGCTGAGGGTATCTACATCGGAAACACAGTAGATCAGGTCAAGGCAGCTTACGGTGAGCCTGATGCTGAGAAGTCAACCGAAAATCTTCTCTTCTATTTCAAGGGTTCTTCCTTTATCCAGTTTGAAATTGACGATAAGAACGTCGTAGTCGGTATTACTTATTTCTCAACTGACTTATCATGACGCGAACGGCAAAAAAACATAAGTTTAACGTAGCAAGGTTTTTGGGAATAGTGGTTCTTCCGCTAATCGCAGGAGCCTTGTTAGGTGTTGCCGGATGTTATTATTTGTATAACCAGACGATTAATAATATCGATAACTGCGTTATCAAGGAAGTAAGCATCGAGTATGGTCATCCGATCACACTCGACAGCTTTTTTACAGTTATTCCGCCGAACACAAAGTTCATCACCGCGGTAGATCAGATCGATCCGGGTCTTTTGCAGACTTACGACATCGCTATCGACTGCGGCGGCCACGTTGTCCATTCGGCATTAAGCATTGTTGACCGCACAGCTCCTACGGGCAAGGCTGTTCCTTACAGAATGTATGCGGGAAAAGCACCTGATCCGAAAGAAATCATCACTGATATTTTCGATATGACAGACGTAACCCTTTCTTATGACAAGGGCGAGCCTGACTTAAGCGAGGGCGGTGACTACTCGATCGGCGTAAGACTTACTGATACCAACGGCAATTATTCTGTTGTTGATGTTCCGTTCCGTGTAATCAAGGACACAGAACCTCCTATGATTTTCGGAACCCGTGACATCGACGTCGTTGCCGGAAAGGTCGAGTCTATTTCTTACAGAGACGGCGTTATCGTTACAGATAACTATGCCGTAAACCCTACTCTCGAGATCGACAATTCACAGGTAGACCTTAAGAAAGTAGGCGATTACGATGTTATCTACAGAGCTACTGATGATGTAGGTAATGTTACTGAAGTTACAATTAAGGTACATGTAGTAATCACAGGCAGAGGCAGTGAGTCTTCAGCTGAGATCCGTGCTTACGAGGAAAAGGCCTATAAGATGGCCAAGGATATCAACAAGAAGATCCTTAAGTCCAGCGATACTGACGTCGTTAAGGCAATGAAGATCTTCTACTGGGTACACAACAATATTTCCTTCGTACTGCATACTCCTCAGTACAGCAACTGGGCTGTTGCGGCTATCAATACTTTTACCAAGAGGTATTCTTCGTGCTACGGTACATGGGCTGTCTGCAAGGCGATGCTCGACGCCGAAGGTATCGAGAACATCTGTGTTGTAAGAAAAGTATCCAGGGCGCATCCTAACTACCATTACTGGGCTTTGGTAAAGCTCAATGGCGAATGGTATCACTGCGATGCACAGAAGTATTTTGACGGCACTTCCAAGAAGTACTTCTGCTTCATGATGACCGACAAGGAGATCATCAATGCTCCGTCTGATCACTCTTTCGATAAGAAAAAGTATCCGGCAAGATCGACCAAGTCGGTCCAGAAATATATCGATGTTTATAGCGGGAAGATCAAGTCTGGTTTCCCGTATAAAAAGGACGGATAACTCCGTCACTGGGGATAAAAAAATTAATGGGAATTGGTAATGGGAATGAAGCGAAAAGTATTAAGCATCGTCATCTGCATCGTGGCATTAAGTACAATCGCCATCTTTGCAGCATGCGACACCGTTTTCAATCTCAAGAATGATGTAACGATCGAGGTAGGCACGCCTATCTCGATCGATGCATTTTTTGAGAATGTGCCGGACGATTGTGAGTTCCTGACTGATGTGTCAGGGATCAACACAAATGAGCCGGCAGTCTATCAGCTGAGGATCCGTTACGGAAAAAAGACAGCTGATGTCATTCTGAGGATCGAAGACCGCACAGCGCCTACAGGCAGTCCGGTACCGCAGACGTTCTATATGAACTGGAAACTGCCGGAAGCGAATGAATGCGTTACGGATCTTTATGATTATTCCGGTATCGCGAAGGTAGAGTACAAGGACGGCACGCCGGTATTTACCGCCGGCGGCGACTTTGAAGTGCCTGTCATCGTTACTGATATCTATGGAAATACGACAGAGATCCCGGTTCCGTTTACGGTCATAAATGATATTACGGGACCTGTTATCAGCGGCACTCATGATCTTGAAGTCGAAGGTAATCCTGAATCTGTTGATTTCTTAGAGGGTGTTACGGTAACGGACGATTATGATCCGAATCCAGGACTGACAATTGATGATTCCCAGGTTGATTATACAAAGACCGGAACTTATACGCTGTTTTACAGGGCAATGGATAAGGCCGGCAACGAGAGTTCCGTCCCTGTCATGATCAACGTTAAGATCCCTGCGGCTGAAAGCAAGAACAAGACTGTCAGCGGAGACAACGGAACCTACCATGT
This sequence comes from Clostridiales bacterium, assembly GCA_017537905.1. The sequence continues at coordinate 24,042 of JAFYJX010000001.1, forward strand.
AGGCGACGGAGACCCTTATGCTCTCGCGAGAAAAGTCATGTCCGGACTCTACAGGAAAAACGACGTTGAGACAGCCAGGGCTATATTTAACTGGGTTCACGACAATTTCTACTTCAGGCTCCTTTCAGGCAAGCGTGTCTATGAACATGCTGCCTACAGAGGATTTACCAAGAAGAGCGGCGACTGTTTTGTCTATTACTCCTGCTGCAAGATGCTTCTGGATATTGCCGGCATCGAGAATATGAGAGTCGACCGTTACCCGAAGCTGAACGGCAAGGTTCACTTCTGGCTTTTGGTCAAGCTCAACGGCGAGTGGTACCACTGCGATGCTACGGAAGGGTATAAAGATCACCCCGGAGTTTGGTTCATGTGTACTGACGCTCAGATCAATGACAGATATCACCAGTTTAACGGAAAGCTTTATCCTCCGCGTGCCGGAGGCTCCAAGGAATTTAAAGCTTCCCCGACACCTACTGAGGAGATAACACCTGCACCTTCTGAGGATACACCGACGCCCACACCGACGGCGGTTCCTTCTAACGGTGCTACGGCAACGCCTACTGAGACACAGCAAAAGCCTACGGAGCCTTCACAGAACACTCCTACGGCTACACCTGTCCCTCAGGATACGGAAACTCCTACTCCTACGGCTACACCTGTGCCGGCTGATCCCACTTCGGCGCCGACAACAGCTCCCCAGCCGACAAAAGCAACAACTAACTGCTAATTCTCCCGCGCAGACTTGTTATAAATAAAACTTGACATTTGCGCGTGCGCTTATAAATTATAATTAACATGTTCAAAATTATCGGAAAAATCGGGGCTTTCTTATACTGCGCAGCTATCATTGTGCTGTCTGTTGTCTTCACTATCCGTGATGCAAACAGGAACCTAAAGCACGAAGCAGTAATCGAAGCAGGAAATCAGATCAGGATTCAGGATTTCTTTGAGTCCTGTCCTTCTGATGCACGTTTTGTAACGGATATTTCCGGTATTGATACTACCGAGCCTGCCGTATACCAGCTTAAGGTCTTCTATGACGAAGCATTCGAAAAGGAAGTCGTCTTAAGGATCGAAGATCATACGGCACCCAAGGGCATCGCTCTCCCCAAGTCACTTTATACGACATGGAAAGCTCCTGAGGCAGCAGACTGTGTCGGTTATCTTTACGATCTTTCCGGCATTGGCAAGATCGAGTTCGAAGAAGAGCCCGTTTTCAAAGAAGGTGGCGATTACAATGTCCCTGTCCTCGTAACCGATGTTTACGGCAACACGGCAACGATCAATGTTCCTTTCACAGTTATCGATGACCGCACCGCGCCCGTCCTTACAGGAGTCAGGAACATCGAGTGCTCGATCGATGATGAAGAGCCTGATTTCTTCGAAGGCATCGAAGCTTCTGACGATTATGATGAAGATCCCGTAATTCTCATCGATGATACAAAGGTCGATTACGAGAACCCTGGCACATACGTGGTCAAGTACATGGCCATCGACAAGGCAGGAAACACCACATACCAGCAGGCTGAGCTTACACTTAAGAAGCCTGCCAAGAACGCTCCCAAGAAGACTACGGTAGTCAGCGAAGGTGACGATTTTACAGGCGGCGGTTCGAACGTCGGCGGTGCAAACGGCGGCTCTTCAAGCGGAACAAGTTCCGGTCCCAGCACAAAGGAAAAGGCACAGAAGCTTGCCAGGAAGATATTGTCAGGTCTCTGGGGCAAGGACGATGTCGCAACTGCCAGAAACATCTTCAACTGGGTTCACAGCCATATTTACTATGCACACGTACCGGGCAGACCGTCTTACGCAAAAGCCGCATACAGAGGCTTTTCAAAGCGTTCCGGCGACTGCTACGTTTACTATGCATGCTGCAAGATGCTCCTTGACCTCGCGGGCATTCCTAACATGATGGTCAAGAGATATCCTGTTACAGGTTCCAACCATTACTGGAATCTCGTAAAGCTTAACGGCCAGTGGTATCACTGCGATGCTACTGTTTTCAAGCACAGAAGAACTATCTATTTCATGTGCACGGACAAGCAGATCAATGACAAGTACCACAAGTTCAACGGTAAGCTCTATCCTGCACGTGCCGGCGGTTCGACTGACTTTAAGCCTACGGATACACCGACTCCGATCCCGACTAATACAAATACACCGACACCTGAGCCGGTAATTACTTCATCGGCATCGTCAACGAATACTCCGACTCCTACACCGGAGATCACGAATAATCCGACAATAACGGGTGAACCTACATCCGGCGCAACAAATACGCCCACACCGGTAATTACTACCACGGGCGATCCTACGAACACACCGACAACAGCTCCGATCAATACGACAACGGAGGAACCGACAAACACGCCGACCCAGAAGCCGGCAGATCCGACCAACACGAACACGCCGACTCCAAAGCCCGCAGATCCGACTTCACCTCCGAAGCCGACAAATCCGCCGAAGCCGACAGAGACAAGTGATCCGGAAGAATAAAACTAATTTTGCAGATTTTCATTGGGGAATAAATAGGAAAAGAGAAAGGAAGAAATGAGCAAAGAAAAGCAGAAACAACCGGTTAATAAGAAAGAACGCAGTGCCAGGATAGCTGTAAGTCTCGTGGCTGTCTTGTTCTGCATTTCGGTGGTTTCGTCTGTTGCCGCTTATCTGATCATCAATCGAGCTGATAAGAACGCCAGAAACGAGATCACTCTTGAAGCCGGAAATCAGATCCGCATCGAAGATTTTTTCGAGAAGTGCCCTGAAGATGCCAAGTTCATTACCGATGTTTCAGGCATCGATGTTAATGTGCCTGCCGTCTACAGACTTAAGGTATCTTACGATAAGGTTTTCGAGAAGGAAGTAACACTGAAGATCGAGGACCACACAGGTCCTGTGGGAGAGGCTATTCCGCAGACACAGTTTACGCTGACAAAGTGGCCTGAAGCATCCGAATGCGTAGGATGCCTCTATGACCTTTCCGGAATTGCGAATATCAGTTTTAAGGAAGAGCTCCCCAAAAAGCTCAATACCGGTAATTATGAATTTATCGTTGTAGTTACAGACTGGTACAACAATTCCACTGAGATCAGTGTTCCGTTCCATGTTATCAACGACCAGACGGCACCCTTTATCAAGGGCGTTAAACCGCTTACATGTAACGGTGATCCGGATGCAGTAGATTTCTTCGAAGGCATTACGGTTACCGACGACTACGACGAAACCCCATATTTCGTAGTTGACGATGAAGAAGTTGATTACAGCAAGAACGGAACCTATAAGATCGTCTATAAAGCTATCGACAGCGTTGGCAATATCAGATATGCGGAAACAACAATGACGGTCAAGCTGAACAGTGCTGCAAAGAAGAAGACGCAGGGAGGCGGCTACAGCGGAAACGCATACGAGATCGCCAAGCAGATCTTCAAAGACTACGGAATGAAGAAGAGCTCCGACGTTGAGACAGCAAGAGCCATCTTCAACTTCGTCAACACAAGCATCTGGTATCAGACGATCCGCGGCAAACAGACTTATGAAGGCGCAGCATACAGGGGATTTACCAGACATAACGGTGACTGCTATGTTTACTACGCATGCATGAGAATGCTTTTGGACGTTGCCGGAATCCCGAACATGGCGATCCACAGAAAAGCAGGCAAGGGCACGATCCACTATTGGAATCTCGTTAAGCTTAACGGCCAGTGGTACCACTGCGATGCCACGAGATACAGCCACAGACTAAACGGCTGGTTTATGTGCACCGATAAGCAGATCAACGATAAGTATCACAGGTTCAACGGATACGATTATCCGGAAAGGGCAGGAGGTTCGAAGGAGTTCAAACCTACGGACACACCGACACCGTCGCCTTCTCCGTCACCTACAACTGCACCGACGTCAACGACTGATCCGACTTCCGTAACGGCAACACCGACGGCAAGCCAGGGCCAGGGAGGCTCGACCGACTCGCCGACGCCGACTCCGGAAACAACGCAAGGAGTGCCGACTGTCACAACGACGACCGCACCGGAACCGACAAAGGCCGATCCGACGCCAACAACAAAACCGGCTGAGCCGACAGAGACGACTAAACCGGCAGAACCGACCAATACGAATACACCGGTTCCGAAGCCGACGAATACGCCAAAGCCGACAAATACGCCGAAGCCGGCAGAGCCGAAACAAACGGAGAATCCTCCTCCGCCATCAGAAGGATAGATCATTGGGGAATGATCTTTGGGAATAATAGGAATTTTGCTTCAAAGGAATAAGAGAGTAAAAAACTATGTACAGGACAATTGCGAAAATAGGATCATTGATTTATTGCGCTGTGATCGTGGTGATATCGGTAGTATGCACCATCAAGGACGCAAATAAGAATCTGGTAAGAGAAGTCTGCATCGAAGCAGGCGGCGACATTCATATTGAAGATTTCTTCAAAACATGTCCTGCCGATGCGAAGTTTGAGACCGACATCTCACAGATAGACACCAACGTGCCTTCGGTATACCAGCTCACAGTCAAATACAGTGAGGCCTTTGTTGAAAATGTAACTTTAAAGATCGAGGATCATACCGCTCCCAAGGGCATCGCCCTTCCGCAGAAAAAGTATGCGAGTCACGAGTGGCCGGATCCTTCGGAGTGCGTAGGCTATCTCTACGATCTTTCGGGTATCGCCAAGATCGAGTACAGGGACGGAACGCCCCGCTATGAATACACGGGAGACTATCTGGTACCTGTTGTCGTTACCGACTGGTATGACAACTCCACAGTCATTGAGGTTCCTTTCCATGTGACTGATGACCATAATGCCCCGTTGTTCTACGGCATTCACGACATCTATATCGATGATTCCAAAGATGCCCAGATCGATTATTTCGAGGGCGTAACCTACGCTGATGATTACGATGAGGAACCCAGAGTCGACGTCGATGATTCACAGGTCCAGATCGGCAAAGAAGGCGTATATGAGGTCACATATAAGGCCATGGACGCAGCGAAAAACGTCCGTAAGCAGACAGCTTATGTCCATGTGGTCAAGCAGCGTTTCCAGAACACTACGGTAGGTGCCGGCGGCGGCTGGGATACCAAGAACCACAAGGAAGTTTATAAGATCGCCAAGGCTCTTGTTAAGCAGCTCAAGGGCAAGAACAAGACCGAAACGGCCAGAAATATCGTCTCCTGGGTCCATTCAAACGTCTGGTATTGTACCGTTCACGGCAAGCAGACTTTCGAAGGCGCTGCATACAGATGCTTCACCCAGCATAACGGTGACTGCTACGGATATTACTGCACTACGAAGATCCTTTTGGACTGCGCCGGAATAGACAACATGATGGTCAGAAGATACCCTCTCAAGTGGAGCGGCCATTACTGGAATCTCGTAAAAATCGGTGACAAGTGGTATCATTGTGACTCGACGGTTTACCGATATCATGCAGGCTACTTTTTCAAGCTTAATGATAAGAAGATGGCCGACGGTCACCACCACTTTAACGGCAACATCCTGCCTGTAAGAGCAGGCGGAACGCCCAAATATATTAAGGAACAAGAAAAAGAACAAAAGAAATAATAACTATTAAAGGTAATAGGAGAAAAAACAAATGAAAAAGACAAGATTACTTACAGCAGTTATCCTCGCAAGTGTAGCAGCTCTTGCTCTCGCAGGATGCAACACTCCTTCTTCAGGTGATCCTGCAGTAGCTACCCGTATCGAAGGCGGACAGACTCAGATCTCTGTTGAGCCTTCCGGTTCGGATAACACCAAAAAAGATGTTTATAAGTTCACATATAAGGGTTATGACATCATCCCCGGAACTGAAATGAAGCCTGTTCTTGAAGCAATCGGCGACCCTGTTGAACCGCCTTTCCAGGCTGCTTCATGCGCCGGCCAGGGTTTTGATACCACATATAACTACCCCGGATTCTATATCCAGACATATGAAGAGGGCGGCAGCGAACTTATCCGCGGCATCGTAATCACAGATGCTCTTGTTGACTGCGGCGGAGTCCACCTTGGTGATACCCTTGAAGCAGTAAAGGAAGTTTACGGCACACCTACACAAGAGGACGATTTCGGTCTTGATTACCGTTCAGGCAACGTAGTTCTCAGATTCTCAACAGACGGATTCAATTCGGTTACTGATATCACATTTATCGTTGCCGAGTGGGCTTAATTCGAAATAGTCAGGTCGATTAATCGCGAAAAAAGGCGAATTTCGACGAATTTAAGAGAATTATCGAAGTTTTTTCGAGAAAATTGTTGACATAACAGTATAACGCGGTTATTATATGCAGGCTTGCTCATGGAGCAGGCCTGTTCTTTTTGCTCACAAAGGCATTTGGAATATAAAAGAATCAATGAATTTCAAGGAGAAAGACACATGGCTACATATGTTGCAACCAAGGATTCAATAGAAAGGAAATGGCTCGTAATCGACGCTGAGGGCATGGTTCTCGGTCGTTTGGCTACAGAGGTTGCTAAGCTCTTAAGA
>JAFYJX010000068.1 GCA_017537905.1 Clostridiales bacterium
CGTTAAGCTTATCTTCTGAAAAACCTTCAGCGTTATTTACTATATCTATTCTCATTCAGGGTACTTGATCCTTTCGTGGAAGACACCGGCATATACCTGTTTGAAAGCGATTATGATCTTCTCGACATCATCGAAAGAAAGGCCTGAGTTGATCAGCTGATCCTGGTCGATCTTATCCTTGATAAGAACTCTGATAAGCTGTTCAGCACCTGCAACATCACTGGTCTTCATTGATCTGACAGCAGCTTCACAAGTATCCGCGAGCATAACGATAGCGGATTCCCTTGAAGAAGGTATATGTCCTCTGTATCTGAAATTAGCGACATCCGGAGGTTCCAGGCCTCTTGCCTTGGCATCCTCGACTGCCTTACGGTAGAAATACGAAGGATATGTCGTACCGTGGTGCTCGTCGATGATCTTTATGATCGCATTGGGCAGTCTTTCCTTCTTGGCAAGCTTAACGCCGTCTTCAGGGTGCTTGGTGATTATCGCCACACTCTCCATAACGGTAAGACTGTCATGAGGGTTAACTCCGCCATGCTGGTTCTCTGTGAAATACTCGGGGTTCTCGAGCTTGCCGATATCATGATAGTAAGCTGCAACCTTGCAAAGGAGCGAGTCAGCACCAATCGCTTCAGCTGCTGAGTCAGCAAGATTTGCAACCATCATCGAATGCTGGTGTGTACCTGAAGCCTCAAGGAACAAGCGCTTTAACAGGTGCTGTCCGGGCTGGCTCAAAGAGATGAGCTTAACCGGTGAAGCTACATTACATACGAGCTCGAAGATCGGTGAAAGACCGATAGCTGCAACGAGTGATGCGATTGCACTTACAAACGTGAAGATAAACGAATTAAGATAAGCATTCCTTGCGTTACCGATAAGGAAGTTATAAGCGACACTCGTAATGATGGTTCCGAGCGTCGGGAAAAAGATCAGCGCAGCATTGTTGATGATCTTGTCGGTTCTTCCTGCAAAGATAGAACAGAGAATGATTCCTGCGAGATTGATAAAGAACAGTTCAGGATCAAATCCGTACATCGGCCAGATGTAAAGCAGGTTCAGAACAGACAGGATAATGCCGTTCTGCGTGCCCAGATATGTGGCGCACACCGCAGCAAAGAAAATAACAATGCAAAGCAGTGACGACAATGATGACAGATATACTGACGTTCCGATCGTAACAAGGAACGTAATGATAAGCAGATAGAATACAGGAGTTTCAACCTTAAGCTTCTTACGCTCGATATTGAGATAGATGAGCGTTACCGATGACAATACCAGGACATAGATCGCAACTCTCGCGAAAATGACGAGGTTAAATGACTGGTCTCTGATAAGCTCGAGCTCAACAAGATTGCTGTAAGCATGTTCGTCGATAATGTCTCCGGCATCAACGATCTTCGTGCCCTTTTCGACCATTACAGGTTCATTCAAAACTGCATTGTAAGCATTGTTGGCAGAGTCATCCGTAGCCTTTTCATCATAAACGGTATTGGGTTCGAGGAGCGCTTCGAGCACTGCATCCATTGATTCCGCGAACTTGGAATATGACGGGTTCGAATCACAGAAAGTGTTGATCTGCTCAGTGATCTTGGTCGGAAGCAATGCATCATTGACATCGCCAAGCATTATGAGTTCGGCAATTGCAGTAGTCTTCTCGCTGATATAAGTGAATGTCGCATTACTCATCTCAAAATAGACGGTAAGGCTTTCTGCTTCTATTTTCTTTCCCATGTTCTTTTCGACATTTACGGAAAGCTGATATGCGGCAGACGAAGGCGATAACGGAGCCTGGAGATCTGCTGTCTGTGAGCTCTTTCTGATCTGGTTTGCCGTGTCAAAAAAGGTCTCGACACGGTCAATGCAGTCCTGTGACTGCTTATCTGACCTTACGAAAATATCGTCAACGGTATCTCTGGCAATGATGGCTCTTCTCTCTGTCTCATAAGAATCCGCAAAGGTTCTTGTTGCATAGATATCCTGGCCGGCTATAGATCCGACCTCATAGTCGTAGCTTACGGGAAGTGATCCGTAGAAAACCAGGAAAATGACAGTCAGTGCTGCGAGCACCAAGGAAAGGATCTGATGGAATTTAGGTTTGGAAGATTTGTTACTGCTCATGATTCACCCTGCTTAGCATTCTCATAAGCTCTTACGATCCTGGCAACAAGGCTGTTTCTTACGATGTCCGAATCATTTAAGCTTACGATCCTGATACCTTCTACTCCGTTTAATACCGTAATGGCATCTTTAAGTCCGTTCTGTATTCCCTTAGGCAGGTCGATCTGCGTAAAGTCGCCGCAGACACAAGCCCTGCAATTAACACCAAGTCTTGTAAGGAACATTTTCATCTGCTCCGGAGTCGTATTCTGGGCCTCGTCAAGAAGAACAAAGCAGTCGTCGAGATTTCTGCCTCGCATAAATGCCAGGGGAGAAACTTCGATAACGCCCTTGTCGTAATAACGCTCGAACATTTCCTGTCCAAGGAGCGCCGACAAAGCGTCGTAAATCGGACGCATGTAAGGATTTACCTTCTCTTCGATATCGCCGGGCAAAAATCCCAAACGCTCACCGGCTTCGATAGCAGGCCTCGTGAGGATGATCCTCGACACTTCCCTGCTCTTTAGAGCTTTAACTGCCATGGCTACGCCAAGGAAAGTCTTACCTGTTCCGGCAGTACCGCAGCAGATGACGAGTTCAGTCTTCTTAAGCGAATCGACATAGAGCCTCTGGCCTAATGTTCTGGGCTTGATAGCTCTTCCGGAAGGAGTCATGTAAAAGACTTCATCTGACGTCTTCAGGAATTCTTCAAGCTTGCCTTCTTTGGCTATGTCCATGAGATACTGAATATCGGTCTCATCGATCTCTGAATCAGTTGACAGCTTATCTAATGCGAGGAAAACATCTTTTGCCGTTAAGACATCCTTTGTGTCACCTTCGATCACAAAGCCCTTGCCGTCGTGCTCTATCGAGACACCGAAATAACCGGCGATCTTCGATGCGTAAACGCCTGCCGAATGTAGTGAATTCTTAAGCTGTTCGATTCTTTCTTCCAAATGAGATCTCCTATAAAAGAATTATTATGCTAATTGTTTTTTCCGTCAACAATTACCCTTGAAGCTATTGAGCACAGCCTTGTAGTAATCGGGAATATCAACTTCGAAATGCATCGTCTCACCCGTTCTCGGATGAACAAACGTAATTGCCTGACTGTGAAGAGCCTGGCCTGCAAGGCCGTAGTTCTTGCGTCTTGCGGCATAAACAGGATCTCCGACAACAGGATGACCGATATATGCCATATGAACTCTGATCTGGTGAGTCCTTCCCGTCTCCAAAACAAGCTTTAAGTCCGTGATATCGCCAAGTCTTTCGACGACTTCGAAATGAGTAACAGCAGACTTGCCATCCTTATTTACTGCCATCTTGCGTCTGTCATTTGTCGAGCGGCCGATCGGAGCGTCTACCATGCCCTTGTCTTCTTTTACGAATCCGTAAACAAGAGCTCTGTATTCTCTTACGATCTCATGCCTCGAGAGCATGTCTGCGAGCTTCAGGTGAGTGAAGTTATTCTTGCACGCGAGCATAAGTCCTGATGTGTCCTTGTCAATACGGTGAACGATACCCGGCCTTAATACGCCGTTGATGTCGGAAAGCTCATCCTTACAGTGTGCAAGAAGCGCATTAACAAGCGTGCCGTCGCTGTGGCCTGCTGCAGGATGAACGACCATTCCCTGAGGCTTGTTGATGACCAGAAGATCCGAATCTTCATAAACGATATCAAGCGGGATATCCTGGGCAACAAATGACTCGTCTTCAACAGGTGCGGGAATATCAGCTTCAACCGTGTCACCGGCGGAAAGCTTAGTTCCTGCCTTCGTGATCACCTTACCGTTAACCGTTACTTTGCCGTCATCTATAAGGCGCTTATAAAATGATCTGGAATAAGTTGAATCAAAAGCTTCGGTTACAAAGCTGTCCAATCTCAAACCATCTGTCTCACAAACCTTGGATTCAACCGGCATTTTCCTGCTTTCCCTTCTTTGAGATCAATGCCCAGAACTCTTCAAAATACTTGGAACCGAAGAGTATTATGCAGATAAGGAGCGCTGTTCCGAGCACTGCGCAGATATCTGCAAAATTAAAGATCGGGAACGTATAGCTGCCGAAATCGAATCTGAGATAGTCAACAACATATCTGTACGCGAATCTGTCGATAAGATTTCCGATAGCGCCTGATGACAGAAGACAGAATGCAACTGACATAAGCTTCATATCATACAAAGCCGCATAGAGCATAAGGATGAAAATGCCGAAGCCGAGCACAACGGAAATACCGGTGAGCACATAGATTCCCCAAGCCTGGTCAGCAAAAAGCGAGAAAGCACTTCCCGTATTACGGCAGTGATAGATCGAGAAAAATCCTTTGATCACATCCACCTGTTCATATACAGGGACTTTTGCAACTACCGTTCTCTTGATTACCTGATCTGCCACAACAAGAAGTGCGGCAATAACAGAAAAAACTACACAGGCGACTGGAGTTTTCGCCCTCTTATTTACTACTGATTCACTCATATTCACAAAACCGCTTAATATCGGTACACCTTCCGTTTCTATCAGTCTCGAAAATAATGCCGCATACAAAACCGGGGCCGTCAGCCGGCTCGTATTTTGCAGGGAGCTTATATGCAAGCCTCTTGATCGATGCATCAATACTCATGCCGAGGATCGAATCCTTTGCGCCGCACATGCCGCTGTCGGTGATATAACCTGTTCCGTAAGGAAGTATGGTCTCATCAGCGGTCTGAACATGCGTATGGGTACCGGCAACGACGGATACCTTACCGTCGAGATAATAGCCCATCGCACACTTTTCGGATGTGGCGTCACAATGGAAATCAAGAACTACCGTCGTACAGCCTTCAACGCGCTTAAGCCTGTCAACGATCCTGTCTGCGCATGAGAACGGATTATCCGGGAGCACATTGGCATATACCTGTCCCAAAAGATTGAAAACTCCCAACTTTTCCCCGTTCTTCTCGAAAACACAGTAATCGTTTCCCGGCCAAGAAGGACTGAAATTTGCAGGTCTGGCGACGTTATTGATCTTGGATATCTGGCTTATGAACTCCCTGTTGGAGAAAGTGTGGTTGCCCATCGTGAAAAGATCGGCACCGGCAGCTTCCAGATCCCTTAACATGTTGATCGAAGCGCCAAGACCGTTAACGCTATTCTCGGCATTAACAATGCAGCAATCAATAGCATTATTCTTAAGGAATGAAGGCATGACTGTTTTGAAGGCACGGCGCCCGGCGCCACCGACAACATCGCCAACAAAGCAAACTCTCAAGAGCAATACCCCCATTCTTTTTATTCTTTTAAATTATAACAAAAAAGCCGGAGTAAAACAGTAGAACATGTTTACCGGAAATGAGTATCGATCAACCTGTCAATCACACATACATCCAGCGGTTTTTTCGCGGTTTCAAATGAAAAGAACAATCTATCTCCCTGAACGATACCCTCACGGCTGTATTTATTAATCCTGTCAGCCAGTTTTTCTGAATAATCAGCATCATCAATCATTCCGCAATGCTCGTGATAAATGATCTTTCGGTCTCTGATCCTTAAAATCGTGAAATCCGGATGAATTATCTCTCCATCAACAAGAATCGGACATTCATACTTATACGGTATACCATTAACCCATAATCTATCCGCTATTATCAGCTCTGATTTGGATCTGACATACTCACCTTTTAGCGTAAAATAAACCGAATTTCCCTTCTTTATCAGTTTTTTGTCGTATGGCTCATCAATCCACTGTTTCGAAAACTCATCATCTCCGGGAATAATTGATTTAACACGCCTTTTTCGCTCATCCGGTAGCTGATCATATACGTCTTCAACTTTTACAGCAGGATAACTGGTCAGGATCATTTCTGTCCCCTCCAATTCACGTTTAACAGCTCTTAGCGCTTTCTTGAGATAATCCTTTCGAAGCAGCAGATCAATCAAATCATTGTCTTTGGAAGTGAGATATTTTTCCTTGGGCTTTATACCGGTTTGATAATAATATGACCTGTTATTCTGCTTCTTAATAATTATTCCGCCCTCAGGAAGGGTCTTGATCTCATTCTCTATATTTTCCAGTGTCTTAAAGAGGATTTTTCTGCGATTTATAATGTCTTCAGCATTTTTTATAGCCACATAATACCTCCCATAATCCGTAATAACTTCAATTATAGGTTGTTTGAACCGGGATATGAGGAAAACCGGCAAAATCGAGACTAGTCTTGAAATTTATTTGATGTCGTAAAATCGCTGTTTTCGACCCGTTTCGACAGATAATCAACTGTTTTCTGTCGAAATGTCCGCCCAGAAGGCGTTTTACTACATAAAATTGCAGTGACATGAGCGAAAATGGGCAAACAAAAAGGACCCTAAGCCATATTGGCTTAAGGTCCTTGGTTTGTTTTGAAAGATGATACTAACGCGTTAAATAATATATGTAAAAGCGATTAAATAATTATTTAGCAACGTCAGTTGCCCTTGTTTCTCTGATCACGTTAACCTTGATCTGTCCGGGATAATCGAGTTCATCCTCAATCTTCTTGCAGATATCACGGGCCTTGAGCGTCATCTCGTCATCTGAAACCTTATCAGGTGATACGATAACACGAATCTCTCTGCCTGCCTGAATGGCGAAGCTCTTTTCAACACCCTCAAAGCTTGTTGCTATCTCTTCAAGCTTCTCGATTCTCTTGATGTATGTCTCGAGATTCTCTCTTCTTGCTCCTGGTCTTGCTGCTGAAATTGCATCTGCTGCCGCTACCAAAACAGCTTCTGCGCTAAGAGGTTCAACATCTCCGTGATGTGCCTCTATGCAGTTAATGACTGCGGGGCTCTCATGATACTTCTTCGCTATCTCGACACCGAGCTGGATATGTGTTCCTTCCTGCTCGAAATCCACTGCCTTACCGATATCATGCAAAAGGCCGCCGCGCCTTGCAAGATTACTGTCAAGTCCGAGCTCGTCCGCCATCATTGCTGCGATCCAGGATACTTCGATCGAGTGCTGCAGTACGTTCTGTCCGTACGATGTGCGGTAACGAAGACGGCCTAAAAGCTTGATCAGTTCAGGATGCAGATTCATTACACCTGTGTCAAAGGCTGCCTTCTCGCCCTCAGTCTTGATAGTCTGATTGAGTTCCTTCCTTGC
>JAFYJX010000011.1 GCA_017537905.1 Clostridiales bacterium
GGGACTCGAACCTCCGGCCCACAGCTTAGAAGGCTGTTGCTCTATCCAGCTGAGCTAATGACCCTGGAGCGAGTGATGGGAATCGAACCCACGTGGTCAGCTTGGAAGGCTGAAGTTCTACCATTGAACTACACTCGCATAACGGCACTCAAATCAAGTGCCTATGTATATTACACTAAGGTTTGAAAATAATCAACTAAGAAATTTTAGTTAGGGATCTTATTTGTGAGATATGTATCTGAAACGAAGAATCCGTCCTGTGTCTTGTACCAGATATTCTTAGCCTTAGCAACGACAACTACAGACTGGCCTCTTGTAAGAGTACCAACCTTATCGTATGTGGTTCCCGGACCGTTTCTTACATTAAGGAATTCACCCTTGGAAACGTTGACATATACGGTCCTGGGTGACTCGAACTTAGTCTCCGTCCAGTTAACTTCCGTATCGTTTACCATAGGTCCTGAATAAATGGTAAGCGTCGTTGTAGGTGCTGTTGTAGTTGTTGTAGTAGTCTGCTCAGTAGTCTCGGTCGTCGTTTCAGTAGGCTCTTCCTTCTTACATCCGACTACACCAATACAAATAACGCCAGCCATCAAAGCTGCTACAAGTGCGGTTGTAAATCTCTTTTTGTTCACAATAGTCACCTCCGCCTAAACGTTTACGCAATCATTTACCCTATTATTACACACTTTACGTGTAAATATATTTAAATTTTGTTACATAATAAGCCAAATTTACAAATTTTCAAAATTTACGCCTAAAATGCCCCTGTCTTCACGTCATCTTCGAGTATATAGAACGCTTCATGATCCCTGTAACGTCCGTTTATGTGCATATAGGACACCCTCTGCCCTTCATAATGGAACCCTGCTCTTTTAACGAGATTTAAGGACGCCTCATTCTCAGGCAGGATAAATGCTTCGATACGGTGCATCTTATACTCATCGAAAACAAAAGCCATCGCGCCTTTCAAAGCTTCTGTCATGTAACCTTTGCCCGTGTGGTCCTTATCCAGGTGGTAACCGCAGGCGCAGGACATCATTCCGCCAAAAGCAAAATTAAAGAATGAGACTCTTCCGATTATCTCGCCTGTATCCTTCAAAATAATCCACAGAGGGACAAGAGTTCCGTCGAGAAAAGAATTGTAATCATATGCAAGGTATTTCTTCTGTGTGGAAACAGTGAAGTAATCCTCAGTATGAGTCTGCGCGAACGCTTTATGGAATTCCCTGTTTTTTATGAAGTATTCCGCAACTCTCGGAGCTTCACTCTTACGAAGTACAGAAAGCCTCAGACGGTCTGTCTCAAGCGCTAGGACTTCAAATCTGTGCCTGTTATCTGCGACTTTGTATCCGGCTCTGGGCATATACAAGATTACCTGATCAGGCTGTCTGGGCAGTTTCTGATGAAGATTCTGATGTTGATGCTGTCTCTTCCGTGTCGGTATTTACCTTACCGTAAAGGATCTGTTCCCTGGCATAATGGCCGGCCTTGGAGATCAAGCCGTCAGGCCAGTGACCTGCTTTCTGCTCATCAGTATATTTGTCCGAAATGAGGTTAAGCGCATTGGAGTCGTTATTGACCTTGCTTCCGATTGCATAGATACACCATGAAACTCTGTTCTCGGATAAGAATTCAAGCCATTTATCACTTTCGAGGAAATAGACGCCGCCCTTAAGGTCGCTGCTGCAAAGTCCCCACTCCGAAACGAACATGCAAAGTCCCTTTTTAAGAGCCTTCTGAATAGCCGTTCTCTGATCTTCTCCATGTGTTCCGGAGAAGATACGGCATGAATAAGCAATATTATCGAACTTGAGCTTTGTCTTGGAATCTACTACGGCACCGATATCAAGTCCATTGCCGGGAGCATCAACGATGATAAGGCTCTTAGGGCTGTTGGCTCTTATAGCCTTAATAACATCTGTTGCGAAAGGTACAGTTACCTTGGTCCATTCATCCTTGACAGGATTTGCTTCATCGGGTGTGGAATCGTCATTGGCGATCTCATAGATCAGATTCGGAGAATCAGAATAGATTGCAGAGATCCTAGTAAACATATCGACTGCTACAGCCTTATTCTCCATAGCTTCCTTATCGTAGCCGACGCTCCAGTCAACGATAACGTAGATTCCCTGGTTGATGCACATATCGCAGATCTTGCAGACAGGATCGAAATACTTCTCAGGTTCTTTGAGATAACCCGTGTCTGCATCGCCGTTGATAGAGATCCTGAGGACATCGCATCCCCAGTCTTCAGCCAGTGTCTTAACGACTTCAGGAGTAAAGAAATTCATGCAGTCCTGAATACCATATGAACTCATGCCCTTAAGAACTACCTGCTCACCCTTGCTGCTCCAGAGCATGGTTCCCTTGGTCGTGATATGGCCGTTTCTCTCTACTATGCTTTCGGTTACGAGTGCTTCACTCGCAGGTTCTGTTGATTCTGGTGTTGTCTGTTTTGTAGTAACTTCAGGTTCTGTTTCGGTAGGTTCTGTCGATGGTGTCGTCGAAGGAAGTGTCTCCGGTCCTAAGTTCGTCGAACAGGAAGAAAGTAAAACCGCTCCTGATATAATTAATACGGATATTCCGTAAGTCAGTCTGTTCATCAAAAATTTACCTCTCAAAACAATCAAAAATTGGTAAATGATTGTTTTATTTTTTAGTTTTGATTGTATAATCAAAAGTATTATAGAGCAAAGTATACCAAAAACTATAAATATTTAAGGTTATTTTGGTGAGAGTGATGTTTTTTTCTGAAATTTACTCTATAATATTGTTGAGTATTACGATAGTAGGAGTCTAACCTATGGGACGCACAGACGCTTTGAAAGACAAAATCCTGAAACTCGGATCGAAGCAGAAACTTGGCGCACTGCTCAAATATGCGGACAGCCAGGAAGACGACGTTCGTATGACTGTAGCAATGGCTATGGGAATGTGCCCTAACTATGAAGCCGGAATGGCTCTTATTCCTCTTCTTCGTGACTCATCCCCTATGGTAAGAGCAGCAGCGGCTACAGCTGCAGCAGACATCCACGCTAAGCACTGCGAAGAATATGTTAAGAAGCTCGCTTTCGCAGACTCCGATCCTAATGTAAGACAGGTCGCAAAGGCAGCATTCGATAAGCTTAAGGATTCCGTAGTCTGATTAGTAAAACAAATCAAAAACTAAGGGCGCTCAATCGAGCGCCCTTTTAATTTGTGTCATTGTATGAGAATAAAACTGTTTTGAGTCGCTTCTGCACAAGCGAACGAAGTGAGCGCGGAAGCCCCGCGACGAAAAACAGTTTTATTCCTCTATTGGAACTATCTCGTCCTTATCCTTGAAAATGTGCTTTTCAGGGATAACGCCTCTAACTCTTGAGAGAGGATATACGCGGCAGCCTCTGCCGATTACCGTACCGGGATTAAGAACGCTCTGGCAGCCTACTTCAACATTATCGCCGACGATAGCTGCAAACTTCTTAAGACCTGTCTCGATTACTTCATCACCGTTCTTAACGCATACCAGAGTCTTATCAGACTTAACATTGGATGTGATAGCGCCTGCGCCTAAGTGTGACTTGTATCCGAGGATGGAGTCGCCTACATAGTTATAGTGAGGAACCTGAACGTTATCGCTGATGATTACGTTCTTAAGCTCTGTGGAGTTACCGATAACGCACTTGGAGCCGATGAGCGCGCTGCCTCTGATGAATGCGCACTGACGTACTTCTGTCTCAGGTCCGATAATGCAGGGACCAGCGATATAAGCGGAATCAAATACCTTAGCGCTCTTTGCGATCCAGATGCCTTCGCCCTTGTTCTCATAAACTTCAGGATCAAGTGTAGGTCCGAGCTGGAGAATGAATTCCTTTATAAGAGGAAGAGCTTCCCAGGGATATTTCTTGTCTTCAAGGATAGGTGCGGCCAGTGTGTGTGTTAAATCGATAAGATCTTTTGTCTCAAGCATTTTATTTCCTTTCCGCCCTCCTCTTACCCGATTCGGGCAATGAGAATCATTTGTTGATCGTGTATACCGTAACCGGTAACTCCCGGGGCTGCATATGATCGACACGGAAGTAAACACCGTTGTCGCGGGCCTTTACACTGACAGGGAGATTAATGATGCCCGTATCTTCAACGTCGATCTTGCTGTAATCGACTGATACGATAATGTCGTCAGCTGTGAGCGAATTAAGTGTATTGGCACGTCCTACGATCGTAATATCGACTGTATCAATAGGGTACTGCGGCCACATGTTGTCCGGCAGATCTCCATCCTGATACTTGCTGATCGGAACGGTCATATTCTTTGTAACTACAGGGTTTGTGATGATCTGGATATACATCCAAAGCATCGTAGACAGGAACAGCGACAGGGCGAGGAAAAGGATCCTTGTTGCCGTACTTACACGCTTGGAGTTCGATGTCTCGTCAGCTTCCTTTGTGCGGATAGAGATAGGAACTGCCGTCTCACCTGCTACTTCGACCTGAGTTGTCGCAACGATAGGTTCAACAGGAGCTGTTTCTGTTGCATTTGCCGTAGCAGCCTTTGCCTTGGAAGCCTTCTCCACTTCCTCAGGGCTCAAAACTGTTTCAGTCTTGTCTTCAGAATTACCGCGGATCTTATCAATGATCCTGCCGAACAATGACTTGTTCTCAGCACCGTATTCCTTAAGGCCCAACAGATATGAGAGGTTTGCTTCGAGTTCTTTTGCAGATCTCATCTCGAAAAGTCTGCCGTTGACTGCGATAGAAGTCTTGCCTCTCTCTTCGGAAACTACTACTGCAACGGTGTCACCCATTTCGCTCGCGCCGACTGCAGCCCTGTGACGTGTTCCTGCACGTTCGAGAGAATGCATCGTAACAGAGAGCGGAACATGGCATCTTGCAGCAATAATCCTGCCGTCCCTGATAAGAAGGCCGCCGTCATGCATGGGTGAACCCTTATAGAAAATACTCTGCAATACCGAACTCGTTACTTCGGAATCGAATGTGACTACATTCTCCTGTGATAAGAGTTCATCGAGCTTAGTCTTTCTCTCGATAAGGATAAGAGCGCCTGTGTATGTCCTGGACATTTCCTTGCACGCGGAACTTATCTCCTTGATAAAGGTCGTAAGCTCTTCTCTGGTCATTACTGATTCACTGTGCCTGAAAGGATTTGCTGCATTTGAAGTCCTGAGACCTACAGTCTCTAATGCTCTTCTGAGTTCCGGCTGGAACAGCACAACGAAAAGGATTGCTACGATATAAAGAAGGCGGTTAAAAAGGAACCCGACCATGTCGAGTCCGACAAGACCGCAGAAAGCTACAAAGATCAATACGAAAACGATACCCTTGATAAGCTGCCATGCTCTTGTCTGTCTGATGAACATGAGGACTGTATAGAAAAGAAATGTTACGAGTGCAATATCGATCGCATATCTGATAAAGTCCCAAAAACTGCCAAAGAAGAGCGTGCCTTCACCAAGGCTCTTAAAAAGCTCTCCTATGAATTCAAATATTTGGCTGATAACAGATGTGTTCGACATCGATCATGTCCCTCTTAATATGCTTATCTTATTTAGTATAACATAAGCAGTCAGATTCAATGTCGGATTTTTTGAAAGAGTATTTGATTTAAGTGCTGCTCTCAGAAGTAGCGGAAGTCTCAGAAGACTCATCAGCAAAGTAAGTCTGCTTTGTAGCTTCTTTCTTGAATTCCTCATACTGCTTAGATGTCATACCCTTATCGGAGCCCTTAAGGAGCGACTCGATAACGATGAAAGCAACACAGTTGACTCTTATCTGGAGCCGGTCGCCGGAGCAGTCGATCTCGCCGTCATTATTCCTGTCCAGATCTTCTGTTATAAGAAGCTCATCGAGGAAATATGTGCAGTCTGAAGGCGTGCGTCTGATCTTGCCGCCGAAGTCCTGCATATTAAGGTTTTTGGTCTCTTTCATCTTATCAAGAGCCGTATAGTTATAGTCAAAGCTCTCGAAATATACGACCGGTATACCTCTCTCGTCAAAGAGCTTATAGTCGGACATCGTGCCGGAAACCTCGTTATAGATGTCCTTATATCCGTCATCGTTAATGTCGAACTTTAATCCGGATTCGTTGTAGTAGAGATCGAACCTGTAATAAGTGTACAAAGGATTGGCAAAGCAGACGTCATAAGCCTGGTAGAGCTTTCTCCTCATCTCATATTTCTGCGTGGTGATAAGAGACTTATATCCGGCAGAAGCATAAACCTTATCGCCGGCATAGAGGCTGTCGATATCGTACATAACATCGATGCTCTGGAGTTCTGCTCCGGAGAGCGAGGTGACGAACTTCTCGGCACCTGCGAAGTTATCGGTGCCCGCGCCAAAAAAGACGAACCAGACATCGTAAGCAACGTCGGTATATTCCTTATAGGCCATCATGGCAGTAAGAACGCAGGCAGTACCTGAAGCATTGTCCGAGATGCCGTCAAATACATATTTCGGGCGCTCGGTAGGCTCAGCCTCGCCTTCTTTTTTCTTGTCATCTTTCTTTTTGTCATCCTTCTTTTTGTCCTCTTTGGGAAGATACTCAGGAAGGACTGAAGCATCGTAATGAGCGCCTATTACGGCAACCCTGTGCTCTATCTGATATGTACCGTCAGCCTGATGGACATAAAATCCCGTACCGGGGACCTTAACTATATAATTGGCAGAGCTTCCGGCCTCTTCCTTATCGAATGTCTGGATCTCAGGCGTGTAGCCGAGCTCTCTGATCTTGGCTTCGATATAATCGCCTGTCGCCTTCTCGCCCTCGGAATAAGCTGCTCTCTCAGGAAACCTGGAAGCGATCTCTCTGGCGATATCCGATCCGAAAGTGCCATAATCTGCGGCTCTCCTGTCCTTCTTCTCTTCCTTTTTGCAGGATGTCAAAAGGAGCGGCTGTGCCAAAACCGCAAAACATATAGCTGTTGCTACTATTCTCTTAAATCTCGTGCTGTTCATAACTACGCTATTATACCCTAAGCTTCCTCATCTTTTGCGGCAACTTGTGAAGAGCTCGGAGTAATCTTCTTCAAACGCTCCTCAAGAACGGCCAGAGCCTCGTCAGTCGTAGGATTTACAATGGCCCAGCTGCCCTTGCCGTCCTTCTCTTCGTAGCAGACGAGGGAATCAGCCGAATTCGAGCCCTTACGGTATGAATCCTTAAGAGAATTCATTATCGCATTGAAGCTAACACCCTTAAGTTCCGTGGGAAGTCCTAATTTCAGATAGATTGCGGCAAATGCAGGTCTAGCCTTATCGGGGACTGTCGCATAGAGGCTTAATGCCAGCGCCTCACCCTCCGAATAATTCATGAACCTGAAATAGCCCTCAATTGCCTCCGAGAGCTCAGAACCGAGAGTCATGAGCAAAGGATTCTTCTTATCGATCGCTGCCCTTGCCGCATAAACGCGGTTTAAGAAAACCCTTATATCAGAGGGCTTAGAATCGCTCATCTCGATGAGTTCGGTCAGAAGTCCGAAGTCTGCGAGCAGAGCATATCTGATTATCTGTGAATAACCGTTTGGAATGAACTTCTTTGGAACCGTCGAAAGGAATGTCGGATCGATAAATACAGCGTGCTGGGAAATAGCCACGGACGCAGTATTCTTGCGGCTTCCGGAGTTAAGGTAAGCCTTATCCGAGCAGCATGTCTCGGCCATGGACGACAAAGTCGTCGGAACTGCGATATAACGGGATCTTCCTGTATAAAGTGCTGATGCAAAAGATGCTATATCAAGGACTGAACCGCCTCCAAGAGCGATTATCCAGTCATTGGCATTAAGACCGTATTCGTTAAGCTCTTTTATTACGTTATTGACCTGCGAAAGGTTCTTTAACTGTTCTCCCTCATCGATCGTGATAAGGCATGTCTTGATGTTCCTTAAGACGAACTGCTTCTCAAAAGCGTTGTAGTAATATGCGCTGACCTGTCTGTCGGAGATAATGGCAGCCTTTATCTGGCGGTCACTTAAGTCTTTATTTTCGTATTGCTCAAGAATAAAGCCGGCAACGAATTCTTCTGCGATACCGCTTCCGGTAAAGCAATCGTAGCTTCTGTTGCAATCAAGTCTGTCCAAGATTTAAGGGCTCCTTTCGGTCTTAAAAGTCAATTTGTATATTACCACAAAAGTGTTAGAATATACGCTCAGGTAAAATTATTAATAGAGGTTATGTATGAAAATAAGAACGAGATTCGCACCCAGCCCCACGGGCTTTATGCATGTCGGCAATCTTCGCACCGCGCTTTACGAGTACCTTACGGCTAAGCACGAAGGCGGTACTTTTGTGTTGAGGATCGAAGATACTGACCGTGAACGTTATGTTGAGGGTGCAACTCAGGTTATATATGACACAATGAAGCTTGCAGGCCTTGAGCACGACGAAGGACCTGATATCGGCGGCGAGTTCGGTCCCTATGTCCAGAGCGAGAGACTCTCGATGTATAAGCCTTATGCCGAGAAGCTCGTTGAAGAAGGCAAAGCTTACAGATGCTTCTGCACCAAGGAGCGCCTTGAAGCTCTTAAGGAGAATGCTCCTGAAGGCACAGGCTACGACAGGCACTGCAGAGACTTGTCTCCTGAAGAGATCCAGAAGAACTTAGACGCAGGCATGCCCTATGTCATCCGTCAGAAGATGCCTCTTACAGGCTCTACTTCTTACCATGACCTGGTTTACGGAGATATCACATTCCCTAACGAAGATCTGGACGATCAGGTACTTATCAAGACAGACGGCTTCCCTACTTACAACTTCGCTAACGTAATCGATGACCACACAATGGGCATCACACATGTTGTAAGAGGATCAGAGTACCTGTCTTCCACACCTAAGTACAACCTCCTCTACGAGGCATTCGGCTGGGAGATCCCCACATATATCCACCTGCCGCTCATCATGGGCAAGTCAGTTGACGAGGAAGGCAACGAGGTCATCTCCAAGCTCTCCAAGCGTCACGGCTCTACAGGCTTTATGGATCTCGTTAACGAAGGATATCTCCCTGAGGCGATCATCAACTATATCGCTCTTCTCGGCTGGGCTCCCAAGGATACGAGAGAGATCTTCTCTCTGCCTGAGCTCATCGAAGCATTTGATATCAACGGCATCTCCAAGTCACCTGCCGTATTCGACTACGACAAGCTGTCATGGGTCAACCAGGAACACATCAAGGCTATGTCCGACGAAGAGTTCTTAGAGCATGCCAAGCCCTTCTACGATGAGGCAGGCGTTGATCCTTCATGCTATGCACTTCTTGCAGAGCTCTTGAAGCCCAGGATCGCGAAGTTCAACGAGATCACGGAAAAGCTCTCATTTATCAAGGA
>JAFYJX010000069.1 GCA_017537905.1 Clostridiales bacterium
AAGGTAAACGGCGTTCTCGGAATCAAGGTGCCTGACGAAGATATCGTCCGCATCTTAACGGGCCTTAACTTCGCACCCGAACTTAACGGCGACGAGCTCACGATCTACATCCCCGGCTACCGTGTCGACATGGAGTCCTACCAGGATGTTGCCGAAGAAGTCATCCGTATGTACGGCTACGATCACATCACGCCTACATTCATCCCGACGGCAAAGGTCACTTCCGGCGGATACAATCTCAAGCAGCGTTCCGAGCTCAAGATCAAGAACGCGCTCTGCGCAGCAGGCGCTTCCGAAGGCGTACACTATTCATTCTTCTCGCCTTCAGACTTCGATCTTCTTCGTCTGCCTGAGGACGCACCCGAGCGCTTCGCGATCAAGCTCGTCAACCCGATCAACATCGATCTTTCACTGATGCGTACAACACTCGCTCCCCAGATGATCAAGGCGATGGCCAGAAATCAGAAGAACGCTATTTTGTCAGGCCGCATATACGAGATGGGCAACAAGTTCCTTCCCAAGAGCCTGCCCCTCACGGAATACCCGGACGAGCGCGAGACCATCTGCATCGGTGTTTTCGGCGAGGACGAAGACTTCTACTCGTTGAAGGGTCTCGTTGACGTAATCGCTTCCGCACTGGACGTTGAGTTCGATTACGAGAAGGATTCGAAAACATTCCTCCATCCGGGCAGAACCGCAAAGGTCATCTGCAACGGTGAGTGCATCGGCTACCTCGGCCAGGTCCTCTACGAGATCTGCGACGAACTTGACATGCGTGTTCCCGCATACGTTGCCGAGATCGATCTGCGTACATTGAGCAAGTACTACGGCAAGGACAGAAAGTTCATACCTCTTCCGAAGTTCCTCGAAGAGAAACGCGATTTCTGCTTCGTCATGGATAAGTCCGTCACATGTGCCACAGTCGAGAAAGAGATTGCCGCTTCATGCGACTACATTACCAAGATCGAGCTTTTCGATATCTACGAGGGCGCACAGCTTGGGCCGGACAAGAAGAGCCTCGCATTCAGCGTCGTCTTCACTCCGAAGGACGAGGAGTTCAAGCCCGAAGTCATCGACGGCTTCGTTGCTTCCATCCTCAAGAACCTCGAGGAGAAGTACGGCATCACACTGAGAGCGTAAGCCGTTATACGATTCGTTTTTTGGGGCCGTCTCCGCCGGGGGCGGCCTTTTTCGCGTATGGCTATCACCTTCCATGAAGTGGTAACGTAAAAGTAGACACCCTCACAAAAATGTATACACCTTTATCAGTTTCAGTTACATAATTAAGTATCAAGTAAACAGAGGTGTAAAAATGCACGGCACAAAAGAAGAGAGAATAACCATTGGCAAGCTTGTCCACGATGGTGAATTAACAGCACACCAGGCATCAGTCAAATACGATGTATCAGAGAAAGTAATACGAGATTGGGTGGCTCTATACAGGGAATCCATCGGATTGAAGAAGTCTTCCAAGAAACCTGTCAACAATGTTCTTAGCAACGAGAGAGCTGCTTACGAGAACATGACACGAGAAGAACTAATCAATGAACTTATCTTGGCCAAGGCAAATGAATTGAGGGCAAAAAAAGGCTACGAAGTGAGAGGAGATGGTGCAAACAAGGAATTCATTACCTCAAACAACGAGAATTCGAAATAGTATTTGAACTCTCCGGAGAGTTCCCGGTTAAAAGGCTCTGCAAGGTCTTAAACGTTAACAGAAGCGGATTCTATAAGTGGAAGAAGCGCCTGGAGAATCCTTCAGCCAAGATGAGGTCGTTTATCCAGGATGTCCAGATCTTCAAGGAATACCACGAGAAATACCCTTCTCACGGTTATCGCTGGCTTAATGCTAAGATCCGTCTGGATGAGGGATTGGTTATGTCAGATCAGCGGGCTCACAGGTGTTGTAAGTTTGCCGGTATACAAAGCAAAACTAAGCACTACAGATATAAGAAAACAGGCATACCCAGCAAAGTATTCCCTAATCTTATGCTTGCAGGCGTAAACGTAGACGGTCCTCTGCAGTGTGTTGTAAGTGACATGACAGCATTCAGGATAAACAACGTATATCACGAGCTTACTCTCTATATGGATTTGTGGAACAACGAGATCCTGACCTATGCCCTGTCAGCCAGGAAGGGTGACAGAATGACCTATATCAAGGGTTTAAACAGCCTTATAGAACTAAAGAAGCTAAATCCTGAGATCAAGATGGTCTTACATACTGATCAGGGCTCAGTCTACGCTTCCAAAGAGTTCAACGAGGTGCTTCCGCTATTTAACATAACCCGATCAATGTCCAGAGCAGGAACTCCTACAGACAATGCAGCCATGGAATCGATAAATGGCTGGATTAAGGAAGAGATGAGGCTGGATTTTCATCTTACCGGAGACAATGTGGAGCACGAAGTCGATGAGTATATCAGGTTCTACAATGAGGAACGTCCTGCGTACGCATTGAATTATCTGACTCCAAAACAATATCGAATGCTCTACCAAAAAGTTTAGGTGT
>JAFYJX010000070.1 GCA_017537905.1 Clostridiales bacterium
AGGTCTTACTTCCTTGACGAGGCCTGCAATCTGGCCTGCCATGAATGTGCCTTCCTTGATGTCACCGTCGACAACAGCCTTACGGAGTGAACCTACTGTGAGGCCCTCGAGCTCTTCGAAAGTGACACCGCTCTGCTCCATCTCAAGATACTTGTTGGAAAGAGCGTTTCTTATCTGTCTTACAGGGTGGCCGTAAGATCTGCCGGTAACTCTCGTGGAGTTGTCCTTTGCCTTGATGACCATATCCTTGTAGTTCTGGTGAACATTAACTTCGTCACATGCGCAGAAAACAGTTCCGCACTGAACGCCCTCGGCACCGAGCATAAAGCTTGCTGCAACGCCTCTGCCGTCAGCGATACCGCCTGCTGCGATAACGGGAATGGATACTGCGTCAACTACCTGGGGAACCAGTGTCATTGTCGTAGCTTCGCCGATGTGTCCGCCGGACTCTGTGCCCTCAGCGATTACTGCGTCAGCACCGCACTGCTCCATTCTCTTTGCGAGAGCAACGCCTGCTGTAACGGGGATAACGATGATGCCGGCTTCCTTCCACATATCCATGTACTTTTCCGGAGAACCTGCGCCTGTCGTAACGACCTTTACCTTCTCTTCTGCGATGACCTTAGCGATCTCAGGAGCTCTGGGATTCATGAGCATAAGGTTTACGCCGAACGGCTTGTCTGTTGCTTCTCTGCACTTCTTGATCTGGTCACGGAGCCAATTCTCGTCAGCGCCGCCGACACCGATAATGCCGAGACCGCCTGCCTCAGAAACGGCTGCAGCAATGTGCCAGTCAGCTACCCAGGCCATACCGCCCTGGAAGATAGGGTATTTGATTCCGACTAAATCTGTGATTCTTGTCATGTCCTTTTATCTCCTTTTTATATTTCGAAAATTCCGATCAGTAAACGATGTAATTTGCGTCCCATGTAAGGCCTGCGCCGAAACTTGCCATAACGAACTTCATGCCGGGCTTGATCCTGCCTTCCTTCTTAAGCTCTGAAAGGAGCATCGGGATGCTCGCAGATGAAGCATTGCCGTAGTTCATTATGTTCATGGGGAAACGGCTTCTCTCGATGCCGAGTTTTTTCGCTGTAGCCTCGATGATCCTCGCGTTTGCCTGGTGAAGGATATAAAGATCAACATCCTTATCGAGATCGAAGTTGTACTTCACCGAGAGATCCTTGATGATCTGGGGAACCTCAGTTACTGCGAACTTGAATACTTCTCTGCCCTGCATGTAGAAGGAAGTAGCTGTCTTGAAGCCCTCCTCTTCCCATCTGTCAGGCTGTCTTGCTGCTTCGCAGTGGAGGCACTTGCCTCTCGCGCCTGAAGATCTCATTATGAATTCATTTCTCTTTGCAGTCTCGTCAGCCTTAAGTACTGCTGCGCCTGCGCCGTCACCGAAGAGGATGCATGTTCCTCTGTCTTCATAGTTCGCGAAATTGGAATTGCACTCAGAACCGATGCAGAGCGCGAGCTTTGCATTGCCTGATTCGATAAAGCCCTGAACCGCATTCCACGCTGCAACGAATCCGGGGCATGCTGAATTTACGTCAAAGCAGCCACAGTCTTCCGTGGCGCCGATTGCTTCATGTACCACACATGAAAGTGAAGGGATTACAAGGTCGGGTGTCGTTGATGCCGTAACGATAAGGTCGATGTCCTTAGGGTCAATGCCTGCATCTTCTATTGCCTTCTTTGCTGCTTCAACAGCCATCGTGGAAGGCTTCTCCGTGATGTGGTCCGCAATATGTCTTTCCTTGATTCCGGTACGCTCGGTGATCCACTCGTCGCTGGTATCCAGGAACTTCGCAAAATCGTCATTTGTGACGACCTTCTTGGGGATATAAGAACCGAGTCCTATAATTCTGCCTGTCATTAATACAACCTCTCTGCTTAGCCTTAAAACATGGGGGCACTTTCCCTCAGGCTAAATAGTTTGATTGTCAAAGTATTCCACAGGAGAGGGGTTTTGTCAAGTGCTTTGATTGTCAAAGGAATGGCAAAGCACCCTGTTCCCACACTTTTGCTTCAATACTTTTTTTGTGCTCAAAAATGCCTGAAAAAAGTACTGAAAAAGTATTTTCGCCGAAAAATACTTTTTTTGTGCTCTAAAACATCCAAATCAGGTACAAAAAAAGTATTCAACAAAAAAGACTGCCCGTAAGCAGTCTCCATGAACCTCCCGAAAAGCCTGACAGGTTACTTCTCGAACCTGCTCGCAGCCCAGCCGCCCTCGTTCATGTGGGAATTGGTAAGTGTTGCAAAACCCTCAGGTGATAACAAAGGAATCTGGAGTTTGCGGATCGTCTCGGGATCAAGCTTAAAATCATTTGCAAAATACTCGGCGCCGGCCTTTTTAAGGTCGTCGAGATATACACGGATCTGCCTTTTTGCCTTGCCTGTCATGAAAACTTCACCCATCGGGCAGAGAATGCATGTATATCTGTCCCTGCCGCCGCAGATCAGGTCAAACTGGGCGAGCAGAGCCGGATAGACGGGCTCGAGCTCGACGTAGCCGCAGGAACTTATAACAACGAATTTCTTATTAAATATAGAAGGATCCCTCATCTTGTTGAAGGTCTGGCCGTCATCGGACCTCGTGCCCATATAGGGCTCAGCAAGGGACAGGCACCTGTCAGTAACGGCCTTGAGCTGTGAGGGCATGCCGTAGAAATAGAGAGGAAAGCTCTCGATGATGATGTCTGCTTCCTTGATATCGGCGATGATCTCAGCCATGTCGTCCTTGATCGCGCATGTTCCGTCGGGGGAAGCCCAGCATGCAAAGCAGCCGCGGCAGGGCTTGATATCCTTGTCGTAGATATTGACCGTCTTAACTTCGGTGCCCTCAGGAAAACCGGATACGAACGCGTTCGTAACCTGGATGGTGTTGCTCCGGTCCTTCTTCGGACTGCCATTAAGAACGAGTACTTTCATTAGAGACTTAAGCCTCCGTCGAGAACAATAACCTGGCCGGTCATGTAGGAGAATGCATCTGAAACGAGGCTTGCGACGCAGTCAGCGACATCTTCGGCTGAGCCGAAACGCTTCATGGGAACTGCTTCGAGATATTTCTCTGCGAGGTCGCCCGGGATGGACTTGATCATGTCGGTGCCGATAAAGCCCGGTGCTACTGCGTTTACCTGGATGCCGTAGGGAGCGAGCTCTTTTGCCATCGTCTGGGTCATTGAGTTGACCGCGCCCTTCGTAGCACTGTAAACAGTCTGGCCGGGAACTGCCAGAATGGAACTTACGGAAGATACGTTAATGATCTTGCCGCTCTTCTGCGAGCACATCTTAAGGCTTGCTGCCTGTGCGCAGTTGATATAACCCTGGATGTTGATCGCAAGGCTTCGTGCAAGAGAATCGGGTCTGATCATGAGCAGATAAGCATCATCGACGACACCGGCGTTGTTGACCAGGACGTCGATCGTCTCGAAAGCCTTCTTTATGGCCTTGAACATGTCCTTGACCTGGGCGATGTCGGATGTGTCGGCTTTGTAGATCTCGCAGCGGACGCCAAGTGCGGTGATCTCTTCCTGGGCTGCCCTGGCAGCTTCGTCGTTGCTCGCATAGTTAAGAGCTATGTCATAGCCTTCGCTGGCGAGTTTTAATGAGATGGCTTTGCCGATTCCTCTGGAGCCGCCTGTAACTACCGCTGTCTTGCCCATAATGTGCCCTCTTTCTTAAGCTTTGGTCAGCAATACTGCCGAGTAAAGCGCGCTGGTTCCGAATGAGACTGCGATTCCGCTGTCGAACTTTCCTTCGTAGATATCTTTCGCGAGCATGGCGAACTGCAATGAAGAAGATGCGGCTCTTGCTTCGCCGAAATCCTTCTTAACGAGCTTGATCTCGATATCATCGCCGAATATCTTCTTGTATACATCCATCTCGAAAGAATCGATCTCAGGGATTCCGTTGCCGAAGCCATAGATGCACTTAACGTCAGAAGCCTTCATTCCGCCTTCATCAAGAACGTTCTGAAGAGCCTTTGTAAGTGCGGCTTCGGACAATCTTAAGTTGTCTTTTCTGTCGCCTGAAGTATCTCTTGTCGAAGAGAATCCTGCGATCTTTGCATAGTGCTTAGCACCGCGCTCCGTTGCGGAAGAATCCTTCTCGATCACGCAGGTAACGGAGCCTTCGCCTAATGTCATCCTGCCTTCGCCCGCCATTCCCATGTCGGTGTAGATTTCTTCGTCGATATCGGTGCACTCGTCGGTTCCTGATGCGAGCATGATGCTCTCATAGCCGAACATGATGGCTCCTGCTGCAGCGCAGACGCTCTGGAGACCTGACTGGAAACCGTTCGCGATCGTTACGTTGTAGCCCTTGATGCCCGTGGCGATGCTTAAGTAACCGCCTGCTGCGTTATAAACGGTGTTAGGGAAAGCAAATGCCGATCCCTTGTCGATGCCGTCCCTTATGATGCCCTTCTGGAAGTTGGCGATCTCTGTCATAGGGCCGTCATTGGTTCCGATGCAGATTCCGATGATGCCTTCGTTCTCAGGTGTGACCGTAACGCCCGCATCCTCAAGAGCCTTAAGGCCGCTTAAGAGCTGGAGCTGGGACAATCTGTCGAGCTTTCTTAAGAATGCCGACTTAACTCCGTAGGACTTAAATGTATCTGTATCCAATTTAGCAACGAAGTTGCCGGATTCTTCATCCTTCTCACCGCTTACGATGCCGACGCCTGTAACATACAGATCCTGCTTGGGGCATGTGAGGTTAAGAAGGTTCGGATCCTTCGCGAAAACGATGCTCGCGTTGTTGCCGCCGAAAGCAAAAGAATTCGACATCGCGTACTTGATGTCCTTTTCGAGCGGCTTGTTGGCGATGAAATTGATATCGCCGGACTTCTCAGATAAGACCTTCAGGTCATCTTCGCTGTAACCTGTTGTCGGCGGGAGCTTGCCCTCTGTAAGAGCCTTGACCGTAAGGACTGCTTCGATAGCGCCTGCAGCACCGAGGCAGTGGCCGGTCATGGACTTTGTCGAGCTTACAGACAGGTCCTTGTTGTCTGCGAAAACAGTATTCAATGAGAGGAATTCGGACTCGTCATTCTTGGCTGTTCCGGTACCGTGTGCATTGACATAATCGATATCGGTAAACTTCAGGCCCGAATTCTTGACTGCACGTGTGATAACGCTCATCTGGCCTTCGCCGTCGGGCCTCGGAGCGGTGATGTGGTAAGCGTCGGAGCTTACGCCTGAGCCCAGGACATCACAATAGATCTTCGCGCCGCGCTTAACGGCATGCTCGTAGCTCTCTACCACGAGGACGCCTGCGCCTTCGCCCAAAGTGATTCCGTCACTGTGGTTGAACGGTGAACAGTCAGAGGGCGCTAATGCCCTTAATGCATGGAAACCTGCATATGCGAGGGATGAGAAAGAATCGCATCCGCCGGCAAGGAAGATCTCGCCCTTGCCGCCTCTGATGAGGTCTATTGCCATGGCGACACTCAAAGTGCCTGCCGCACAGGCATTTACGATATTAGCGGTGATGCCGCCCGCATTGTAGTAGTCGGCAACATTTCCCGCGATGACAGAAGCGGGCATCGACTTTAAGTCGTCTATCTCGCCTTTCTCACCATTAACTTTTGCATTGTAATATTTCTCGACACAGGCAGCGCCTGCAATGCAGGAACCCAGGATGACGCCGATATCAGATGCTCCTTCGGAATCCGTATCGATCCCTGCATCTGCCAGAGCTTCACCGGCAGCCTTTATTCCCAATGCTGTCGTCCTGTCATATCTGCCCTTTGCGAGTTCTTCATTGGAGCTGGCTACTTCAGCGCCCTTGTGCGAATAGCATGCCGAAGTGTCAAAGCTCTTAACGTCCGTAATGCCCGATCTGCCGTTTAAGGCCGACTCGAAGCACTCGTCAGTATCATTACCGATTGCGCACACGAGGCCTAAGCCCGTGATAACGCAACGCTTCTCGTTCATCAGCATTATCAGTCCTCTTTGTGTGCTTCTACGAATGCTGTAAGAGTCTCAATGGAACGGAAGTCCTCTCTTGTGGCACCTGCACCGGAAATGTCTACTCCGAAGAGATTCTCGATACCTACGATGATCTCGATGGAATCGATGGAATCAAGTCCGATATCCTCACCGAAAAGCTCTGAATCGTACTCGAGCTCATCTTCAGGGATCCTGAGTCTTTCTACCAGCATTCCCTTGATCTTCTCGGCAATCTCATTATTCATTCCTCAAGTTCCTCCTATATATTAAAAAAGTAAAACTTACGACCATTACCTTACACTATGTCGCTCTGTTTTTCCAATGAAACGGAATAAAAGCGCAAAATGACGCCAAAACTTTTAAGTTCTTGTACCGACATCTTACATCTCTCGCCCCATGAGGATACCCAGAGAGTGTCACCTTCCATCTCCGTTATGGTCACCCAGTGGTAATCGCACTTGGACTGCCAGCCGTCAGGATACTCGACCGTGATCTTTTTAAACGGTGATACGAAAAGCATGACCAGCGGATCGCCGCCTTCCAGATATTTAGGGATCTTCTCCCACCACTTGAAAAGGAAAGGCTTTACCCTGATATTGAGTCCTTCTTTGACCGCGAGCTTTCTTATGCCCCTTCTGAACCGCCCGGCACTGACGCCTAAGCTGCCCAGAAATTCCCTGCCGAAGACTTTCCTGGCTTCCCTGTTCTTTCCGATCGTGATCGGTCTTATATAGTCCTTGGCCTCAAAGAACCTGTCGAAATATTCTTTTCTGGACATGCCCTCCACGCCCTTTAAGCGCGTGATGGCATCAAGGCCTGCGATTATTCCGCAGCCGCTGTTAAGGAGCATCGGGTCAGGAAGCCACATCTGGCTTCCTCCAAACGACGCGCGGCCGTTCTCGTCATAGATCTTAGGCGGCAAACTCATCTTATCAACACCTCCGACCAGGCGCCCTCAATGGGCATTCCCGGTAATTCCAAAACTCCGGCATCTCTTAATCTCTTCCTGCTCTCATAGACGCCTGCGCCTGCCGGAATAGGCGCCATGAAGCACTTTATTCCCCTGGCGGTCCAGTCCTCTGCCAGAGGCACCAGGTCAGCAGAGGCCGTCCCCGAATGGTTACAGCAGATAAGTACTCTGTCAAATCCGGAGTCAGGAATGACAGCGCCCGGAACGGCCGGGATGACCATTATCTCCGGGAGCTTCTCTTTCTCCAAAAACTCCGTAATATCTCTCTTCTCAGGCTCTTTTCCCTCACTGTATTCGGAATAGATCCCGTTTATGTCAGGTGACATGATCAGATGCGCTTTGTAGAGGTGCTGACTGCCTTCCGCATTTTTGAAAACAACTCCGCTCCTGCCTTCTTCGAGGCACTTTACCGCAAATGAGAGATTGCCCGAAGCCTCGCCGGGATCAATATCAGGCGACTTCATGGAGCCCGTAATGACAAACGGGATATCGAGTGATGCCAAAACCCTTGCTGCAAGCTGCGCGAAAAAAGCACATGTATCGGTTCCGTGGGTTATAAGGATCCCGTCAAAGCCCTTGGCCTCAGGAACTATCTTCTTCAGGGCATCGCGGTAGAGATAAGGAGTCGCGTCCTCCGAAGAATAAGTCCTGAACTCAGGGAAGGAAAATTCGTGGGACGGATAGTTTTCGAGCAGGAAACCGCGCGCGAATGAAGGTTCCCCAAGCATCACCGTACCGGAGCTGTTATAAGAGGAGATCGTTCCTCCGAGCATCGCGCCTAATATCCTCATTTCCCTTTCCTTCCAAAGCCAAAGAATAGTAAAATCTACCCATACAATTATAAGTCACGAGGTTTTATATGAGAATAGCGAGCTGGAACGTAAACGGAATCAGGGCGGTTGCAACAAAAGGATTTGCGGAGAGCCTGGAAAAGATCGGCGCTGACATAATCGGCATCCAGGAGATCAAGGCTATGCCGGACCAGTTAGGCCCTGAGATCACCGATATTCCGGGCTACAAGAGCTGGTTCTATTCCGCCGAGCGCAAAGGCTATTCCGGCACGGCTCTCTATTCCAGGATAGAACCCAAGAGCGTCGAATTCGGATTCGGCGTTGAGGAATTCGACCACGAAGGACGCGTTATCAAGGCTGATTTCGGCGATTTCGTACTCTTCAACATCTACTTCCCGAACGGCGGCAGAGGCGATGATTTCGTCAAGTTTAAGCTCAGGTTCTACGACTGCTTCCTCGACCAGGTAGACGCACTGAAAGCTAAGGGCAAGGAAGTCATCTGCTGCGGCGACGTTAATACCGCTCATAAGGAGATCGACCTGTCCAACCCAAAGGCTAATTCGAAGATATCCGGCTTCCTTCCCGAAGAACGCGCATATATGGACAAGTTCATCGAAAGAGGCCTTACGGATACATTCAGAATGCTCCATCCCGACGATAAGGAATGCTACACCTGGTGGTCTTACAAGACCGCCGCAAGAGAGCGTAACGTAGGCTGGAGAATTGACTATTTCTTCACAACAGACGGGCTTAATTCACGCGTCAAGGAATCCAACATGATGACTGACATCATGGGTTCCGATCACTGCCCTATCTATCTGGATATTTAAGAGTCTCTCGAATTCAGTTCAAACAGACGGCCGTTGATGTCGAGCTTCGTAATGGATCCCGTTACCTGGAAATCCATATCTTCCGAATGTTTCGGAACATCGAGGCTCGTAAAGATGACACCTTCGACCTTGGAATTGGATACTCTGACCTTGACCCTGTCATCCATTCCTCTGTAGATGCCGGCCTGCTTGCCGCCTAAGTCAACACGCAAAGTAACGTAATCGATGATGATGTTCGAAGGTGCTGCCGTACCGGATCCGACGACAGTAATGTCATGCGCTTTGGACTGTGCGATCACGGTCGCGCTGTAGATGCTTATCTGGAGCTTTTCGGAGTGCTTCGAACCGATCATGACGATCTCCGAGCCTTCGAAATCCATATTTACCGAAGAGTGCTCGATCATCATGTCGCACCTTCCCATGAAAGAACCGATGCCTATCGCAGACAACGCAACGCTCTTGATGCCGATGAAACAGTTGCCGATCAGAGGATCGATGTCACCGGTATTGGAGCCGATTCCGACAGAATGCTGTCCCATGAGGTTGAGCTTATACATGCCTCTTCTGATGGTAATATGTCCGCCGAGGCCGCTTCCGATCGCAACGCTCCTGTTGGCATTTACCGTGACTTCGATAAGTCCGTCCTGATCGAAAACAAGGTCTCCGTGATAAGAATCCATGTCATTTCCGATACCGAATGTCTCGACACCCGTAGAGCTTATGGACAGGTTTCCGACACCCTCGAAAGTAAGGCTCGAGGAAGGAGATACCTTGATGCCGCCGCCTGCGAGCATATTCTCACCGGTAAGCGAGAGAACGACTTCGCAGTCATCGCCGATCAAGATCGCAGCATCATGACCCTTGCCGGTAAATGAGCAGTTCTCTATAGCGATCTTGCCCTTATATCCGTTCTCGATCTCGAGGTTGATCAATGCATCGTCACCGGGCACGCCGATGATATGAAGATCCCTGTGAGTTACATGGCCTGATGTAACATGGATCGTGTTGTAGCCTTCCTTGATAAGGATCGGCAGCGAGATCCTGGCTTCCCTGCCCGCAATATAATCTCTCTTTGTACGTTTCTTTGTCCTGTTGGCACTGTATCTGATGATCTCGTCCTTGATCGAGGGCGCGATCGATTTCGCGATCTTCGCCGAAGGACGCGCGGTATAGAATCCCTGGATGAGGTCTATTCCGAGATTTATCACGGTCTCGACCTCTTCAGATGTCTCAACGCCTTCAGCCAATGCCATTATGTTGTTGTCGTGGGAGAACTCGATAATGTCCTTAACAAAGTGCTGCTTTTGAGGTGACTCCTGAATGTTTGCCAGAAGCGCCCTGTCGATCTTTACGTAATTCGGCATGTAGCGGAGAAGGTTGCTGACGTTGGAATAACCGGTGCCATAGTCATCTACGGCGGTCTCGAATCCGGCCTTCATGTATTCGGCCTTCATGGCATTCAATTCTTCATCATTGATCTCAGACTGCTCCGTGAATTCAACGACAAGCCTGCCCGCAAAAGCCTTGGCTTTATCTGCCACGATCTGCATATCTTCGTGCTTCAGGCGCTGGCCCGGGATCGAGTTGATGAAGATCTTTGCTTCAGGATCGAACTTGTCAGCATTCTTATTGATATATGTCAGGACATTGTTGAATGTCGCATTCTCGATATCGTAAAGCCTGTTGAAAATGCCGGCATACTTGATCACCAGGAGCGGCTGGATAACAGGATGCATATCGACTCTCATCAATGCTTCATATGCAAAGATCTCGCCATTCTTCGCGTTTATGATCGGCTGGAAATAGTAGTTGATCTTATTCTTGTCGAGGATATCGTTTACGATCTTTGCCTCCTCGATCTGTGAGTCATTGAAGCCGTCTGCATTGAGTTTCTGGAGACTCGACTTCTGACCGTTCTTGCGGGACAATGCAACACTTACGAGGCTCTCGTAATCAGCCTTCGTTCTCGGTGTTCCTTCCGAAGTTCCGTAATATACTTCGAGCCTTCTACAGCCTTCTTCGAGAGATGCGTTATAGAGTTCGATCTTCTGGTAAAGCTCTTTGACTCTGTCTTCCAGGAGATCTTCCGTGTTGATATTCGCGCCTGCGACTTCCATTGCGACCATCTCGCCGTTGCCCATGCAGTACACGCGTCCTCTTGTGAAGACCTCGCCCAGATAGCGGCCGAGGCTGATGATGGCATTGTCGCCTGCTGCTCTTCCGTTGTCGTTGTTGATCTTTGCGAGGTTCTTGATATCGACCGCGAGGACACCGACCTTCTCGTTCTCTCCCAGAGGGTTCATTGTGACGATGTCTTCAGTCTGTCTTAAGAAGCCGTTGTAATTGTAGATACCCGTAAGCGGATCTCTGATGAGGTTCGCTTCAAGCTTCCTGTTGATCACAGCGAGCTCATCGTATCTTCTGAAGTTCTCGAGGCCCCTCATTATGCTGTGGAGCCAGAAGCGGTACGACTTCCTGTAAGATCTCGGTTCGGTAAATGAGAGGACAGCGTATCCGAAGATGGATTCCTCGAAATGCAGGGACGTGAAGAAGAATGCTTCCGGCTTCATCCTGCTGGCATCGAGTCTCGGAATAAGAACATTCCTGTCGAAATAAACGTCGTCGCTTACTCTGTCGCAGTTGAGATTTTCGGGACGGCACGCGATAACATGCATCATCTTTCTCGTGAAGAATTTGTCGGTATCGGAAAGCCTCCCGGGCGACAGTCTGGAATCGTCGATCGCACCGGACATCGCCTTCGCCTTAGCCTGCCACTTGTCGTTAAGGCAGATCGAGAAACTCTCGAAATCCCTTATCTGGAATACATAGGAGAATGTCGTTTTCATGAGGCCGTTAAAATCATTTTGAATGACCAAGTCCTCATCCAGATGGTTAAAAGAAGAGAATACGCTGTTGTGCGAAGTATCCGTATCCCAGCGTTTGCGGAGCTTTGTCTCATACTGGACCTTATCCTCGCTGCATCCGCATGTCCTGCCGCAGAAAAAGTCTCCCAGTTCCTTAAACGGCTCGGCCTTTTTGCCTTCCAGCGAATCGAAAAGCCTTTCGAGCGCATAAGAACCCATGGCCCTCGCCGGGATCTTGATCGAAGTTATCGGCTTCGGTGAATATCTGCCCTCTTCTGTCGAATCGTAACCTGCAACGGCAATATCTTCAGGAACCCTGATGCCGCCCTCTTCGAGAGCCTTGCAAAGTCCGATCGCCATGCAGTCGTTAGCGCATGCAATTGCCTGCGGGTATTTTCCGCCCTTTTTGATCAGGCGGTCGCCAAGACTCTCACCGCTCGTATACCAGAAGTCGCCATAGAAGACCCTGTCTCTTCCGACGGAGAGGCTGTGCTCACTCATGGCATCAATGAACGCCTGAAGTCTCTGCTTGGAATAGTGGTGCCATGCCTTGCCCGTGAGGAACGCGATATCAGTATAGCCGTGCTCTTCAATAAGGTGGTTTACGAGCATCTTTACAGCATCGTAATGGTTCGGGAAGATCGACGGATAATACTTGCTCTCCTTATCGATAAAGACAACAGGACACTTGCACCGCTCGTGGATCATCTCCTCGATGCTGTCTGAGAGGCCCGGTGACTGCAATGTGTCCGCCATAACGGCAACAGCGTCAAATTCCTCGAAAGGAACAAGCGTGAATATCGACGTCTCGCCGACTTCACGACCGAGATTATTCTGATATTTCAGATAGCTCGAGAACACCAGAACATCAGCGTTATGCTTGAACGCATTCTCGATAAAACCCTCAATAAACTGAGACTGATAGTATTCATCAGCCTGGGCGACAAGTAATGCTATTCTTTTGCGGTCCGCCATGATAGACCTCTACTTACAAATCCAAAATCTCAGTTTAAAGCACTTATGTTATCAATCTAAATTTCCGTTTATGCGAGCACTCTGTCAACAGGAGCATATCCCGTTGTCTTCTTAAACTTAACGATGCTCTCGAAGCTCTCTAAACAATCCGAAGGATCGATACGCTCGAAATTCAATGTGGCAAGAGCATCTCTCTTGATCTTTACGGATGCGATAGTAACTTCCTCATCATTGCCTGTTGCAGGATTCAGAACCTTATCAACGGCGTGGATGATAACCTGCTTAACAGGGAGAAGCGCGAAAGTATCTCTTGCGACTCTGAGCATCGTACTCGATACGTAATCCTGAACGAGTTCATAGTATGCAGACTTCGTGAAATCCTTCATGACGATCTCGCCGTTTGCCTTCATGTCAGGATACTGTGTCGGGATGATATCGTCGGACTTAACCTGGAATTCGATCTCAAGGAGATTCGGATCGTCTGTTCCTACTTCAAATCCGCTTCCGTATTCGAGGAGATCATCGAAAGGTCCGACCTCAGCGATTACCTTAAAATATGCATCGATATCGCCGGCAATTACGCTCTGCGCGAAAGGCTGGAGTTCCTTCAGCTTGCCTGATACCGCACCGTTTGCGATTGCTTCCCAATCGATATAACCGTCAGACTGCTTATGAACGGACTTGAGTGCGTCGATTCCAGCTGCGAATTCTTCGATCTTAGCCTTGGATGCTGCGATGAGTTCTTCATTTACTGCGGGCTTAGCTGCAGCTGCTGTTGCGCCTGCTGCTGCACCTGCTGCGGCTGCTCCTGCTGCCTTTGTGCCCTTAGGAGCCTTAGCTGCTGCGGCCTTGGGTTCTGCTGCTGCCTTGCCGGCTGCCTTCTTGCCCTTGGCGTCTGCGCCCTTACCGGTCAGACCGCCGGTCAAGCCGCTTACAACATTCTTTACGTTGGTATTCTTCGTGTAATAGATACCTGTTCCCGGAATTCCGACCGTGGTCCTTGCCTGGCCCTTGAGATTTACAGACTGTCTGAATCCGCTCTTGCCAAATGAAACGCTGGGTCCTGATTTGCTTAAGTTAAGCTTCAAGCCTTTGCCCAAAGAGATCGATTTGCGGAAATTAAGTCCCATATGCAGTTCCTCCGGAATAAAAAATGTTAAAACAATTTTACCACAAATCAGTCTGCAAATATGCGTATTCCTATTAATTGCGCGTGTTTTTTGGAGCGGCTGTGCCTGGTTTTTCGCGCGTCAAACTCGAATGCACGAAAAATAGCTAAAACTACCCCAAAATCATCACTATTTCTGCAATTCGCCCCCATATTGCGAAAAAAGTGTCGAAAACGGCCCTTCAATCAGCTTTTTTTCAGCAACTTTTTTGGCAGCAAACGATTTTGAGACGCTTTTTCTGAAAACCGTCCCAAAGGCCTCTGACAGACGGAAACTGTGACGGATTTGGCCAAATGCATTAACGCCACAGTACCCGAAAGAGTCCCAAACCGACTCGTTTTTGGGACTTATTTACGTAATACTGTCCAAAGTCCCTAAAAACGTACCAAAAACAGAGTGAATCAGGGACTATTTACGCAACAACATTTTTGGTTACAAAAACAGCCAAAATTGTAACCACTTTTGTTACCAAAGGCCGAAAGTTACTAAAATGGTTACAAAACCGGCTCATTTTGTAACCAAATCTGTAACCACCACCGCCGCCAACAAAAAAGGCCGCCCCACCAACGGAGCGGCCCGCGAAAACCAAATAAAACTTACTTCAGGAATCCTTCGATGATCTTCTGCTCGGCTTCCTGCTCGCTTAAGCCCAATGTCATGAGCTTTGTGATCTGCTCGCCGGCGATCTTGCCGATCGCTGCCTCGTGGATCAGGGAGGCGTCAACGCAGGTTGCCTTGAGCTTAGGAGTTGCAACGATAATGCCCTTGTCCATAATGATGGAATCACACTCGGCATGGCCTTTGCACTGGGCATTGCCGGAGATGTCGATGATGACGTCCTGCTCGGATTCGCCCTTAGCAACGCCACGGCTTACGATGTCGCAGACAGAGCCGTCACCGTTGAGATCTACGGTTATCTCAGCCTTGGCTGTCTGGTCGTAATTCGTGAGGATCTTGTCGTGCATGATCAATGTCGCGCCGGGGCCTAAAACAGCCTTTGTGATCCTGTATGTGTCATTGATTCCGGCAATTTGGGATGTGTCCATATCCATCGTCGCGCCCTCGCCAAGGTTAACAACGGTAGTAGGATTCATGAATCTCTTGCCCGTGCCGGTACCTTCGCCGTAGTGCTTCTCGATGTACTTGACCTTCGAATTCTTGCCGATATGGAAAGTGTGGATGCCGTCGTGCTGGCTGTCGTGGCCGCCGCAGTTGCTGATGCCGCATCCTGCAACGATTACGACGTCGCAGTCTGTACCTACGAAAAAGTCATTATAGACGCACTCCTTGTGGCCTGACTTCGAGATGATTACCGGGATATGGCAGGACTCGTTTTTGGTGCCGTCCTTGAAGTAGACGTTGATGCCGTCGCCTGATTCCCTGGATTCGATCTGGATATTTGCGGTGGAGTTTCTGGCCTCGCTCGCGCCGTTGCTGCGGATATTAAATGCGCCTACCGGGAGGGCATCCAACTCTGCAACTTCTTTAAGCATTCTCTTTTCTAACTCATCCATTGCAGGTCACCCCTCCCTGTCCGTGAGCGCAGTCGCAGCCGCCTCTGCGTCTCATATTAAGCTCATCCATGACCTTGGCTGAATCGTCGTATCTGTCGACAACGCCTTCTTTCAGGTAGATGATCTTGTCGGCAATCTCCAGGATCCTTTCCTGGTGGCTGATTATGAGGATATTTCCGTTTGTGACATTTCTGAGATTCTCGAAAACTTCGATAAGGCTCTGGAAGCTCCAGAGGTCGATTCCGGCCTCAGGCTCGTCGAAAAGGCTCATCTTGCCGCCTCTTGCGGCAGCCATTGCGATCTCGATTCGCTTCATCTCGCCACCGGATAATGTATCGTTGATCTCTCTGTTCAGGTAATCCATCGGGCATAGACCTACGGCCTTAAGGTATGAGCGGATCATTGCGGCATTGCCTTCGGGTCCTGCAGCGATCTTCAGGAGGTCAATGACCTTAAGGCCCTTGAACCTTACGGGCTGCTGGAAAGCAAAGCTCATTCCGAGATTTGCACGTTCATTTACCGGGAGGTCCGTGATGTCCTGTCCGTCAAAGATGATACGTCCTGACGTAGGAGTG
This sequence comes from Clostridiales bacterium, assembly GCA_017537905.1. The sequence goes on from JAFYJX010000070.1 coordinate 15,652, forward strand.
ATGATTCCCATGATGACCTTGAGGAGCGTCGATTTGCCGCTGCCGTTAGGACCTGTTATTGCGACGAACTTGTCGTCGATCTTAAGGTTAATGTCCTTAAGAATGTCTTTATCATCAGCGTGGAAGCTGATGTTTTTTAATTCGAGCATATGCCCTTCCACCTTTCTAAAAGGGAGCATTTTCGGCACTGTTAAATACTCCCGCACATAAAACCAATTTACTTTAAATGGTTTGGGGGCAATTATCAATAGTTATTTTCGACATATGACGAAAATTTTTACCGATAACCTTTGTGAATGATAGTCA
>JAFYJX010000071.1 GCA_017537905.1 Clostridiales bacterium
CGCTTCAAAATGATCTCTGCTGACAGTTCAGCCAGTGAGAAATCCCAGAAATCAAGCTGCGGATCTACATTCTCAGCCTTATAATTCGGCTTTATGCTCTTAAGCAGGGCATTTTTCTGTGCCAGAAGCCTGCTGTAATTGCTTAGGAGATTAAAATATGAGGGCGAAATCTTCGATATCAGCGTATTTAAGAACTTACGGCGGAAAGCCGGTGCATTTTTGACGATATTTAAGTCCTCAGGAGCGAAAATAACAATGTTACATACACCAATATATTCCGATACCTTGTCGACGGGTGCATTATCTCTGATAAGAAGCCTGCCTGGCCTGTTTCCTTTGCTCAGAGAGGATTTCTCAGTGTAATAACCGGCCATCAGCTGACAGTTTGAACCGTCATCATCAGTAAGATCCAGACTGACTTTATATTCGTTGGAACCGAACTTAATGAGATCTGCATCTTTGCTGGTTCTGTGTGAAGTTACGCTGGAAGCTACATAGATTCCTTCAACAAGATTAGTCTTGCCCTGGGCATTGTCACCGTAGAAGATATTAACAGAAGGCCCGACATCTAAATCGAGCCTTCCGTAATTTCTGAAGTTTTCTAAATGTATGCTTCTTATGAACATTATCTTCTGATAGGAAGAATGAGATAAATGTACTTTTCACCCTCAACAGGCTTAATAATGCAGGGTCCCTGACCGCCGTTAACTTCAACTCTGATCTCTTCATCCTCAATATTCTTAAGTACATCGAGAACATATCTGGAATTGAAATCTACATCGATAAGGTCACCTTCGAGGCTGATAGAGATGTTCTCCTGGAGATTACCTCTTGCAGATGTAGCCTGAACAGTGAGTTCAGAAGGATTGTTCGAAAGGAATCTTACAGGGCACTTACGGTCATCTGTCATGATGATCAGTGAAGCTCTGTCGACAGCATCAAGGAACTGCTTACGGTTAATTGTGATAACTGTCTTAGGATTCTTAGTAATGATGGAATCGAAATTAATGAACTGACCCTCGATAAGGCGGGAAACCATTCTGACGTTTCCGATATCAAATAAGAGATTCTGCATTGATGTGTAGATGTTGATCTCAGCATCTTCGTCATCACTTAAGATCTTGCTCATCTCGGTAAGAGCCTTACCGGGAACGATATAGTTGATCTTAGGAAAATCATTGCCCATCTCTTCGCGGTTGATTGCCATTCTGAATCCGTCGATTGAAACAACGGAAAGGGTAGAACCGTCAGATACTACGTTACTGCCTGTAAGAACAGGACGTGAATTATCACGGGAAACTGCAAAGATCGTGTGATTGATCATGCTCTTAAGGATCTTCTGACCCATAACGATCTTCTCTGCACCTGTCTCATCGATCTCAGGGATCTTCGGGAACGGCTCGGGATCAAGACCAGCGATCTTAAACTCAGCCTGTCCGCACTTAATTGTTGTCTGGAAGTTATTGTCTGAAATGATATCTACTTCAGGCTCAGGAAGCTTTCTGATGATATCACCGAAGAACTTGGAATCGATAACAACGGCGCCCTTTTCAGTAACACTTGCTTCTACATCAGCTTCAATACCAGTCTGAAGATCGTAACCTGTAAGCTTGATCTTATCGTCGTCAGAAGCTTCAATGAGAATGCCGTTAAGGATATTTACTGTACTGTTAGTAGTAACAGCTCTCTGGACTATGGAAACATTATTGACCAAGTCATCTCTGCTGCATGTGAACTTCATATGAAGGGAGCCACCTTTCATTATTAATAAAATATCTTAAACATTATACACTGAAATATATTAAAAATGTATAGTTTAACGGTGTTACAAAGGTTTAATTTTGCGGACAGTTTTGCAAGGCTGCAAACAGTCCTTACAATACTTAAAGTTAGCTCTTATTAGCCTTATTATGTTTTGTTCAAATGTTCAGAAGTGCTCTAAAATGCGTTGTTTTCGCGGATTTTTCCAAACAAAACAGTGTATAAAACTTCTTTGATCAATGTTCAGAAAAATACCCTTTTGAACATTGTTACATTTGTGTACAAACCGTCTACAGGGAATCTACTTTAAGTTTTGCACTTACGAACAAAAAATGTTCAAATCAGGTAATGAGCTTATAGATCTCTTCGGCCTGCTTTTTGAGGGCAGGATCCTCATTTACGTTGTCACAGCCGTGCATGACAGTCGTGTGCTTACGTCCGCCGAATATCTGTCCGATCTTCTCGAGCTTTAATTCGAGATAATCCCTGCAGATGAACATGGCGACATTACGTGCTGTTGATATCTCGGCACTTCTGAGCTTGGATGTAAGCTTATCAGGTGTCAGATCGTAGTAATTGGATACTGCATTTATAACGATCTCAGGCGTTAAGAATTTCTTCTTATTTGTATTAACGATAGGGTCAATGATCTTACGGATATCGTCCAGAGTAAGCTCACCGTTAGCCAGGGTTATATAAGAAGAAATCGTGTTGAAAGCGCCGTTAAGCTGTCTGATATTGGTCGTTACGTTCTCACAGACATAGTCGATTATCTCGTCGGAGAGCGTGAAAGTCTCATTCTCGAGCTTGCTTAAGAAGATAGCCTTACGTGTCTCGAAATCCGGCGGCTGGACATCGAACATGATGCCGTCCTGGAAACGGGAAGTAAGTCTGCTGCTTAACTGAGTGAGGTTTGAAGGAGCCTTGTCGCATGTGATTACGATCTGCTTTCCTGCCTCGATCAGAGCCTCGAAAGTATTGAAGAATTCTGTCTGGACGCCTTCCTTGCCGATAAGGAACTGGATATCGTCGATCAGGAGAACGTCGACAGAACGGTATTTATTACGGAATTCCGTGTAATTCTTATTGTTGATGCACGCGATAAAGGCATTCGTGAAGGCCTCACATGTGGTGTAGATGACCTTCTTCTCAGGATGCTGTTCCAAAATGGCATTACCGATAGCCTTCATGAGGTGTGTCTTGCCAAGACCGGAGTTGCCCCATAAGAAGAAAGGATTTCTCTGCTTCTGGCCGGGCTTGGATGCGACAGATACGGCTGATGCATGTGCAAAACGGTTGCAGTCACCTACGACGAAGTTCTCGAAAGTGAACTCACCCGTAAGTCCCGTGGGAGTAACTATCTCCGTTTTTGCCTGTGTTGCGGCCTTTTTCTCGGAAATAACAGAAGAATTAAGGGCCTTTTCGTCACCTTCGAGGATGAACTTAACGGCACAGGACTTGCCATCGTTGGCTGCCCTGATGGCATCTTCGACAAGCTTATTGAGCTTCTGGCCCTTAACGAGATTCAATGAATATTCGTCTCTGGCAGCAAGGACCAATACGTCCTTGTCGCAGTGAGCAACGCTCATCTTACAGAGGATGGAGTCGTAGGTTATGGAATTGATGTTTGGATCATATTTAAGAAGATTGAGCGCATTTGCCCAAATAGTGCTCTCCATGTAACCCCTCCGTAACAAAAATGACGTGCGGTTAACATAATAGCACGGTCAAAGGGTATAATGAATATGCAATTTATATTAAAAATCGGTGAAAAATCAGGCAGGATAATGAAACGGATAGATCAGCATAAGAAAAACAAATCCAGGAAGAAGGCTGTCAATACAGTTCTGATAGCTATAGCGGCAGTTCTCCTGATAGCCGGTGTCATCCTGCTCCTGATAGAGCCGATCAAAAGGCATAACCGTAAGAAGATATCCCAGGAAGCTCTTACAGTGATTTCCGAGAAGATTGAAGCAACAGAAGAGGCCGAGATGACTTTTACAGTTCCTGCTGCCGGAAATGAAGTTCCGGGAGAGGAAGAAGGATATGACGTCATTTCTGACGATGAGGACCCCACGGAGGAGACTTCTGAGGAAGAAGAAGCTGTTTTAGAGGAAACTCCCCAGAAAAACACTAACTCAGCCGAGATGGTCTCCTTAAAATCCATTGGAATCCTCTCGATCGGCAAGATAAAGATCAGCTATTCGGTATGGGATGAGGCCACGAAGGTATCTTTAAGGTACGGTCTGGGCCACTATCCGGATTCAGTCATGCCCGGAGAGACCGGAAATGCGACGATATTGGGCCATAACTACAAAGACGGCACCATGTTCCATAATCTGGGAAAGCTTAAAAAGGGCGACAAGGTGGTCTTTAAGTCGGCTTCCGGCAAGGAAATGACATTTGCAGTAGAAGAATCCAAGATAATCAAGGCAAGCGACCTTAAGAAGTATGTGGCAGGCAATATCACAAAGGAAAAACAGCTTACGCTTGTAACATGCACTTACGAATACGGTAACAAAGGCTGGAGAAGAGTGGTTATCTGCAAGTTGCAGTAACACCCGTATAAAACCCAACACATTTTTTATATTTCTGTTATAATTTGCGCGGAAAATAATAAATCTCATTAAAGCGATTTGATTTTTGGAGGACTTAATATGGTAACGGCAATCGTTGGCGCTAACTGGGGCGACGAAGGAAAGGGCAAGATCACAGACCTTCTCGCAAGTGAATCTGATATCGTAATTAGATTCCAGGGCGGAGCAAATGCAGGACACACCATCATCAACGACCACGGAAGATTCGCTCTTCACCTTATGCCTTCCGGTGTCTGCCACGAGAATATCGTAAACATCATCGGCAACGGTGTTGCTCTGGACATCAGAAAGTTCATCAACGAATACAACTCACTCAAAGAGCAGGGCTTAAATCCCCAGCTCCTCGTATCTGACAGAGTTCAGGTCGTTATGCCTTACCATGTTGATTTCGATAAGTTCGAAGAAGAGAGACTTGGCGGCAAGGCTTTCGGTTCCACAAAATCCGGAATCGCTCCTTTCTTCTCCGACAAATATGCGAAAATCGGTTTCCAGGTTTCCGAGCTTTTCGATGAGGCAACTCTCAAAGAGAAGATCGAAAGAGTTCTTGAAATCAAGAACGCACTTCTCGTAAACCTCTATCACAAGGATCCCATCAATGCTGACGAGCTCTTAGCTGAGATGCTCGAGCAGGGAAGACTCATCAAGCCTTTCGTTACAAATACACAGGCTTACCTCTACGATGCTATTAAGGCAAACAAGAAGATCCTCTTGGAAGGCCAGCTCGGAACAATGAAGGATCCTGATATGGGCATCTATCCGATGGTTACTTCTTCTTCTACATTGGCAGGCTACGGCTGCGTAGGCGCAGGCATCCCGCCTTATGAGATCAAGAAGATCGTCGTAGTTACCAAGGCTTATTCTTCTTCTGTCGGCGGCGGCGCTTTCGTTTCAGAGATCTTAGACGAAGCAGTTGCAAAAGAGCTCAGAGACAGAGGCGGCGACAAGGGTGAATACGGCGCAACAACAGGACGTCCGAGAAGAGTCGGCTGGTTTGACTGCGTAGCTACACGCTACGGCGTAAGACTCCAGGGCGGTACAGACGTTGCCCTCACAAACCTCGACGTACTCGGTTACTTAGACAAGATCCCGGTCTGCACAGCTTATGAGATCGACGGTGTTATCACAAAGGATTTCCCGAATCCCACACAGCTCGACAGATGCAAGCCGGTTATTGAATATCTGCCTTCTTGGAAGGGCAAGGGCGAGATCAGAGGACTTACCGAATACGATAAGCTCCCCAAGGAAGCTCAGGACTATGTCGAATTCATCGAAAAAGAGATCGGCGTCCACATCTCTATCGTATCTACAGGACCTGTAAGAGAAGAGATCATCAGAAGATAAGCTTCCTTCCGACTTACGGAGGTATTTCACGATGAAGACCAAGAATAATAAAGCTGTAGCAATGTTTCTTGCTACGGCTTTGTTGCTGACTGCTGTTTTGTCCACTGGCTGCAAGTCAAAGGAAGCAAGGATCAAAGAAGAACTGCAGAACAAGGCCGAAGAGTTCATCGAAGAATTCGCGTCAGGCGACATAAACAAGATGGAAGACCTTGTAGACGGCAGGTTCGATTACGTTATTTCCATTTCCGCGAAAAAGGACATCATGTTAAAGCTCGCTTCGAAAACGGAAATCGAGGATATAGAGAGATTTGAGATCGATACCAAGGCCGGCAAGGCAAAGATAAGGACGAAACTCTCTTATATCGATATTTCGGAGTTCGGAAGAGATAAGAACAACCGCGGTATTTCCATTGATGAATGCATTGCAAATGTCGACACTTACGAGAAGAGGGAAACGGCCAATTTCACATTCAATTTCGTGCTGGGTGATGACGGCACATGGAAGATCAAGGATACCACGGCCGAGAGATACGAAGATCTCTTTAACCGTCAGTATCTTCTGTCTGTAATGGCATTATCAAAAGACCAGGCAAAGCAGGAATGCATAAGCGTTTTTGAAAAGATAGCCAGAGGCGAATTCAAACAGCAGATGTTTATCTTCGACGTTGAAGAGGTTGGCGCCATGAACACCTGGAACAGGGACGTCGCTGACATCAACGATGCCATGACAGAATTCTCGAAAGCATATTTCGCGTTCTTCGTGGAACACGGCCTTACGATAAAGGAGACCTCTAATGCTTACGAATACAAGATCACAGGATATGTGCCTTCTAAAGAGGGCCTGATGAGCTATTACGCCAGCGAAGAGTATGCGATCGAGTCCAACATGGCGGCAATAAGAGCAGAGCTTGCAGGTGATTCTGCCAAGCGGCAGGCAGTATGGGATTCGTTTATATCGGGCATTTACTACGATATGGCAAAGATGATTCCGAATCTCATGGGCGAAGAATACAGCATCACCCTGAAGGTCGTAAACGACGGCAATGATGTGAAGATACAGGCAAAGACTGCCTTGTGCGGCATTACGACAGACGATATTTTCGCCGCTCCGAAATACGATTACGCTCAGGACATGGCAGCCCGCAAGAAGGCCATCCAGGCGCTCTACGATGCAGGCGAGCTTAACCGTGCACAGTACGACAAGTACATGTCCGAATACAGGGATGACAGGAATGGACCGAACCAGACAACAGCAGATTACTGAACGGTAAGCAGAACAGCCGCTAGATCCCGTATGTA
>JAFYJX010000072.1 GCA_017537905.1 Clostridiales bacterium
TAGATGTTACGATATTCAGGGTCTGCATAAGGTACCGGTGAAGGTGTACCGAAGTTCTGATTCATCATCTCGAGCTTGTTTACGAAGTAAACTCTCTGCTGCTGCTGAATCTCTCCGCCCATCTTCATACGGTTCCAGATGTCACCGATGGACTGCTTTACGTTCTCACCGAAGTTCTTGTTAGCAAGAACTGAAGGTGCTGTGGATGTATCCCACTTATATGCGCCTGCGTCGGAAACTACGTCTACGATCTCGCCGTTGTTAACGAGGAGACAGAAGCAACCCTCAGGTACATTGATGATGGAACCATTGGAGATAACTTCGGAATTACCCTTATTTCTTCCCTTCTCCATCTTGTTAGCGCCCTTCTTTACAAGGATCTCCTGACCTAAAGAGTCCTGTGTGAAGAACTCAAGATACTGATCCTGGATCTGGCTGCTGATAGAATCAAAAGTTGTTCCTGCAACATTCTTGATTAAGCTAATCAATCCCATATTAATATTCCTCCTAGGTACTTGGTCGAAATTGCTCCGCCAAGAAAAATAATATCATTTTCTTAACAAAACAACAATAATATTTAACACGATTTAGTACGCGTAATGTATCCTGCGGCTCATTCTGAAAAGCTCTGTATTTGCAAGCATTCCCTCAGGAATCTCCACGCCTTCCATGACGCAGTTGGCGATAAGCGGCACACCGGTGAGCTTGGACGCTTCCATAATCTTGGATTCGCCCTCTTTTACCATCTCTGCGGTGGTCTCTTCCAAAAGGTTGGTGTTATTGAGATAGCCGTCGATCTTAAATCCTGCTGCAGCAGACAGCTCGGATGTCATTACCGCGATCTGCTCCGGGTCTGAAGTAAACGGTCTTAAGCTGTTTACAGCCATGTAGATGACAGCGTCGGTGTTCTTGATCCTCTGTTTCAATGAGCCTAAAACCAGAGCGCCCATATCCTCTCCTCCGATGTCGAAGATTCCCTGATAGGACTCGTCATCGAAAATGACATACATATCAGGCGGCAGAACGGGCGCGTCAACATTGGAACCCGCATAAAGGGGTGTAACGAGCCTTACTCCCGCATCTTCGAGATCTTTCGCGCAATCCGAAGAACGGTAGAACGGATTTACGATATCGAGGTCCGCTATAAGGAGCTTCTTGTCCGGCAATGCTTTCCGCTGGGCAAGAGACATATTTACGGCAATCTCGGATTTTCCGCTGCCGTAAGCGCCGATGATGATAGTTAAGCGATGGTCAAGATAAAACATCAGAACAGATTCTTCCTTCTAAAGATATAGTAGCCGGAGCCGCAGATACAGAGAATATATACTAGAGCCTTGACCGAGTAGATAAGGTTGAGATTAAAGTAATTCATATGCATCGACGGGGTATCCGTAAAATCTTTCGGTGCAAGGCCTGAATAGTCAGGGTTACCGAAAAACTCATCACCGCAGAATGTATATGAATAATCGAGCTCATCCAAATACTCAGCAGAGCCTGTCAGAGCAGACATAACATCCGCTTTGTAATCTCCGTTAAAACCTGCAGTTGTTATGAGGTAAGCCGGGTGGCAGATCTTCCAGGGCAAAGACAGATAACGGTCCTTGGAGTAGTATCTCTGGAGCGACTCCACATCATTTTGGGTCATGTAATTGTTTGCGAGCATTTCCTGATAGATCGCATCTCTCTTCTTAATGTAATCGTCTGCAGCCTTGGAAGGGGTGTTGAACATGCCTACGAAAGTCGTAGCCGTGGACATGAGCATAACGATTATGATCGAGAAGACGATCGGAAGCGCACGTCTTCTGAAGATAAGCGAGAGGACAACGAATGTAACTGCAAGGACAAGTGTAAGCAGGATAGCCACACCATATCTGAAAAGCATCTCACCGCCGTTAAGGTTTACGCCAATACCTGTTATCAGGAGGCCAAACCAAGCAAATGCCATATAAAGAACGCACCATAACACAACAGCTGAGAGCTGTGTGATCATGTATGAGAAGAAGATATCAGTCCTGGAGTGGCCAGCAGTGACCTTGTTCCTGACGATTCCGTCAGAGAAATCTCTTCCCACATGCAGGCAGACAAAGAGTGCAATAAACTTCGGCAGTTCATTAACGAATGCGACGCCGATCATCCATGTAAGATACTTGATCTCGGTGTCAGGAATCGGTGTTTCCGCAAACGACGTTCCTGCCTCGATCATGGATATGCCGATCAGTATCCTGTAGAATGCTGCGACTATAAGAGGCCAGACAATACAGTAGATTCCGATTATCTTAAAGAATACGCTCTTGAACAAACGCCTGTATTCAAACCTTAATAACTCAGCCATTAGACTCACCTCCTACAAGATTTACGAAGTAAGTCTCGAGATCATTCTCTTTCGTTACGACACGGGCAACGTTCACGCCGGCATCATTTGCAGCAAGGACGACTTTTGTAAGGTTGTAATAGCCTTTAGTATGAACAACGCCTGTTTTCTGATCATATCTTGCAGTAAGACCGTTTGCTTCAAGGATCGGAATAAGCTTTTCGGGATTTCCCGTATAGAATTCCGTGTACAGGCCGCTTGCGCCCTCCAGGTCCTCCGCGGTGATCTCCTTTACCACTCTGCCGCTCTCGACGAAGGCAAAATCAGTAGCGAGCTTGGAGAGCTCAGAAAGGATGTGGCTGGAGATGATTATCGTTACACCCTTCTCTTTATTGAGGTTGATGAGCATATCCCTGATCTGGATGATACCCTGGGGATCGAGGCCGTTGATGGGCTCGTCGAGGATAAGCACTTCCGGATTGCCGGCCATAGCCATGGCGATTCCCAATCTCTGGCGCATACCCAGAGAGAACTTGCCGGCCTTCTTCTTGCCCGTATTGGCAAGACCGACGGTTTCCAGGAGCTTATCAATGGAATCGTCGACCTTAAGGCCAAGGTTCAAATATTGGTAAATGAGATTATCTTTTGCCGAAGCGTTCGAATAGATCGAAGGAAGCTCTACAAGAGCTCCGACACTTCCTAATTTCCTGTTATCGAATCCATATTCGATCGTGCCGCTCGTGGGCTTTTGAAGACCGGATATGATCCTCATGATCGTGGTCTTACCTGCACCGTTTCTTCCGACAAGTCCGAAGATCGAACCCTTGGGGACAGTAAAGCTCATGTCATCCAGAACATGCGCACTGCCGTAGTCTTTGGAAACGCCGTTTATCTTCAGAACGAAATCTTTTGTTTCCGCCACGTGTATTACTCCTTAACGGTCCATGATTAGCCGGGAATGCATTTCCCGACCCGGATATTATAACAAATACCGCAGCATCTATTGTTAATTCAACCTTAATTCCTTATGAGTTTTGAGGCACGCTCGCCAATAAGGACTGCAACGGCCATCTTCACGATATCGGGGATAATGAACGGAATTACGCACCATCCCATAACGGTTGCAAGGCCTACAGGACCTGTCTGGGCAGCATATACGGTCATGAACCAGATTACGCCGATCACATACATGACGATCTCGAAAATAACGAAACTCAAAATGCCGAATACCCAGGTCTTAACTGCTGTGTTCATAAGCCTCTTGAATAAGACTTTCTCCAGGAGCCAGTAAACCAGAGCCGCAATAACAAAACCTATAAGGAATCCGCCTGTAGGACCTAAGAATGCTCCTATTCCTCCCTTAAAGCCGGCGAAAACAGGGACTCCTACGGCACCTAACGCCAAGTACACTACGATCGCTATAGTTCCCCTTCTGCCTCCGATCGTAAGCATGACGGCCAGGATCCCAAGAGTCTGCAATGTAAACGGGACGGGACCTAACGGGATGCTGATCCACGAACATATTGTTATAAGTGCTGCTGATACGGAAATAAGGGCGATATCACGGATGAATGCCCTGTTCTTTGTTGATTTTGAGCTTGCTTCAGACATTGTAAACCTGATTTCATTTTTAGTTGACAATCGGAATATTACTCTTCTTAACCCTTAAATTCAACCACTAAATTAAAACTGATATTTGGGCCAGATACCCATCTTGTCGTGGGTGTGCTCAGGGAGCTGGTAAAGGTCGTGACCGGGATAATCGTTACCCTCAACGATAACAGGTCCGTCAGGAGTAAGGCATACGTCCCAGCCGATAAAACCGACCTGCGGGACAACCATGGCTGCCTTGGTGCACATTTCGAGAACCTGATCCCACATAGGGAAAACAAAGCCCTTAAACACGGCTCCTGTCATGGGGTGCTTCTCGTAAAGGACCTTAGTCTTATCTATAGGGAAATCGGTAATCTCACCGGTCTTCTCATCAACAGGAGCAGTCATGCCGCCGTTGTTGAAATTATCGACGCTGTGGCCGTAATTGCCGAATCTGCAGCATGCGCTTGCCACATGGACCTTGCCTTCCCTCTGGATCGTTACGATCCTTATGGTATTGATGGCATAAGGATAGATGGCACTTACAGCAGGATGCTGGACGATCGCCTCTTCAAAGAAATGCGGACGCTCTGAATTTACGAGCCTCTCATAGATATCTTCGGCCTTTTCTGCCTTGCAGTCGATCTTCTCTACTGTCTTGCCGCAAGAACCGAGATCGGCCTTGGCAAAAAGGATATCGTGGCTGTTTATGAAATCCAGGCACTCCTGCTTGTTGTCTTTTCTGATCTCAAGCCACTTACGGCCCAGAAACTCGCCAAAGCGCTTATTGAACTCGATCTTGTTGTCGATCAGATCCGTATATTTAGGATCGTTATATCTTTTAACGAGCTCATAGTTACGGCCTCTGGTGATATATGTGTCGCGCTCTTTGTCGGTGAGGTTATACATCTCATAGAGCCAGTAATCCATGTATCCTGCGCCGAACTTCCTGCCGCAGTGAACCATGTCGAAAAATATCCACACGCGGGATTTACCCGACTTCTCGTGGATATCCTTGATCTTGGCACCCATCGCCTTATAATCCATGCGCGTAACGCGCCTAATTAAATAACTCAGTTTTGACATAGGGCAATTATAATACAACAGAACGATTTTTGTTATAATGTCGTCTATCAGATAATTATGAGCAACTTTTAAAGTGCTTTTTTAAGGAGGATATTCTCAAATGGCAATCAGAATAGGCATTTTGGGCTACGGCAACCTCGCTAAGGGCGTTGAGCTCGCGATCAGACAGAATCCTGATATGGAACTCGTCGTTGTCTTCACAAGAAGAGACCCTTCCACAGTTAAGACTCTTACTCCCGGCGTAGAAGTAGCTAATTCAAATGACGCTGCAAACTATAAGGACAAGATCGACGTTCTCGTTATCTGCGGCGGTTCTGCTACAGACCTGCCCACACAGACACCCGCATTCGCTTCAATGTTCAACGTAATCGACAGCTTCGATACACACGCTAAGATCCCTGAGCACTTCGCAAACGTTGATAAGGCTGCTTCCGGTTCCAATCACACAGCACTTATCTCCGGCGGCTGGGATCCCGGTATGTTCTCAATCAACCGTCTTTACGGCAGCTGCATTCTCCCTGAAGGCAAGGATTACACATTCTGGGGCAAGGGCGTATCCCAGGGTCACTCTGATGCAATCAGAAGAGTACCGGGCGTTAAGAACGGCAAGCAGTACACGATCCCCGTTGAAGCAGCTCTCGAAGCAGTAAGGTCCGGCGCTGAGCCTGAACTCACAACACGCCAGAAGCATTTAAGAGAGTGCTTCGTCGTTGCTGAAGAAGGCGCAGACTTAGCTCTCATCGAGAAGACCATCAAGGAGATGCCTAACTACTTCGCAGATTACGATACGACAGTTCACTTCATCTCCGAAGAAGAGTTCGTAAGAGATCACTCCCGTATCAACCACGGCGGCTTCGTATTCCGCACGGGCAAGACAGGCGTAAACGGCGAGAACAAGCACGTTATCGAGTATTCATTGAAGCTTGATTCCAACCCCGAATTCACAGGTTCCGTTCTCACAGCTTATGCCAGAGCCATCTACCGCCTCTCACAGAAGGGCGATTTCGGCTGCAAGACCGTTTTCGACATAGCTCCTGCACTTCTCTCTCCTCTTTCCGGAGAAGATTTAAGAGCTCATCTGCTCTGATAAACAATGACTAAACAGGCAAGCAATACAAAGCCACGTAAGACCACAGTCACTTTATGCGTCGTTTTTGTATTGCTTGCTTTTTCATTTCTGGCAGTATTTTTCATCTACCCGAACCTGAGAAAAAATTATGTAGAGAACCGGGAATATGATATCTACGGCGGAATGACCGAAGATCTCAAAGACAGCGAACTGTTCTCTGACATGCAGAGCGGCAAGTCATTCTGTTTCCTGGGTGACAGCATAACTGCCGGATACACTACAGAAGGCATTCCCTGGTATCAGCCGCTCGTTCCTTATATCAATGGTAGGATATCAAATCTTTCGACAGCCGGCTGGATGGTCAAGAATCTGATCAACCACAAAAAAGAGATCCCCAAAGCTGATATCTATGTAGTGGCTATCGGCATCAATGACATTCTATACCCTGAAAGCGAATATGCGTCTTTGGGACCTGATGACTTTGCCGACCGGTTTAGCCGGCTCGCAAGCGTAATCCAGGAGATCTCGCCTGACGCAAAGATCTATTTCATCTCCCCCTGGACATTCATCGATACCGGTGAAGAATATGTAGAACGCGGCAATTCGTACCGCAAGGCTCTTTCTGAATGGTGCGGAAAAACCGGCTTCCGCTATATCGATCCAGATCCGGTGATCATGTCAGTCCTATGCGAAGGCGATCCCTATAAATACTTGTACAACAACTTCCACCCAAACGCACCCGCGGGGATCGGTCTATACAGTTACGCCGTATTAAAGGCAAGTTCACAACAAACAAAAAGCGGCCTCTGATGAGACCGCTTTTGATTTCTGATCGATTAATCTATCAGAGCTTGATCTCCATGATCCAGCCCTCAGGTGCTTCAACAGTACCCATCTGGATGCCTGTGAGTGTTTCTCTGAGCTTAGTCATGACAGGGCCCATCTCCTCCATGCCGGAAGCGAACTTGAATTCCTTGCCATGATCGTTGATTGAACCGAGAGGTGAGATAACTGCTGCTGTACCGCAGAGACCGCCCTCTGTGAACTTACCGCTCATGATCTCGTCGAGGTAAACTTCTCTCTCCTCGATCTTCATGCCGCAGTAGTGCTCAGCAACGTAAACCAATGATCTTCTAGTGATAGAAGGCAGGATGGAATCGGACTTAGGTACAACGAGTGTGCCCTGGCCGTCTGTGAGGATGATGTTAGCTCCGCCTGTCTCCTCGATCTTTGTACGTGTAGCGGGATCGAGATAGATGTTCTCAGCAAATCCTTCCTTGTGTGCAGTAACGATTGCGTGGAGAGACATAGCATAGTTGAGACCTGCCTTGATGTTGCCTGTTCCTCTCGGAGCAGCACGGTCAAAGTCAGAGATCTTAACTGCGATCGGCTTAGCGCCGCCCTTGAAATAAGGGCCTACAGGTGTAGCGAAGATTCTGTACTGATAATCATCAGCAGGCTTAACACCGATAACGGGGTTAATACCAAAGATATAAGGTCTGAGATAGAGGGATGCACCGGAACCATACGGAGGAACCCAAGCTGCGTTGCCTGCAACTGTCTCCTGAACTGATCTGATGAACATTTCCTTGGAAATCGGAGGAATCTCAAGGCGGACTGCAGAGTCGTGAAGTCTCTCAGCGTTGAGGTCAGGACGGAAAGTAACGATTCTGCCGTCAACTGTCTCATAAGCCTTAAGGCCTTCAAATACTGTCTGAGCATACTGGAGAACGCCTGCGTCTTCGCTCATGACGATCATGTCGTCATCGATAAGCGCGCCTTCGTCCCATGCGCCGTTCGTGTAGTTAGCTACGAATCTTTTGTCTGTCTTCTGATAGGAGAAGGTCAGATTAGACCAATCGAGATTCTTCTTTTCCATAAATACATTCCTTCTTTCTTAAAGTTACTTATGAATTAAGTAATTGTATCGCAAGTATTCCAATAATTCCAATATATGTTTTACGCCGACTGATATATTTTAAAGATAGATCATGTGAACTATACTTAAATTCAGAATTTTTTATGGACAGGCAGCAAAAAATGGATCAGATTCCCGACAATAAGGCCTTATCTTTCACGAGAATAGAATCCCTGACGGGTCTTAAAGCTGTTGCTCTGCTATTGATCTTTTGGTGGCACGCCCCTGTCTCAAAGCCTGATTTTGATATCGGCGCCCAAATGTGCCAGCTGCTGTTTATCTGTTCCGGATTTCTAACAGGTTATTCAAGTTTGAAAAAGCCCGGTCTTCCCGCTGCCGCATTGAAGGATCCTTTCAAAATCTGCCTGAAAAAGCTTAAGACCTTCTGGCCGCTTCATGCGCTTTTCACATTGCTCTGGTTCATATTCTTATCAGATACTGCCTTTACACCCGGCACGGCAATAAGGCTCATCCTGAATCTGTTCTTGCTTCAGGCTTGGCATCCGGCCAGGGATGTATATATGTCTTTCAACGGAGTAAGTTGGTTTCTGTCTGCCCTTATCTTCTGCTATTTCCTATCGCCTTTTCTCTTAAAGACGATCAGACGGAGCAGGAAATGCATTATTCTGGCGTTTGTTGCTGCATTTCTTGCCAGGATCATACTAAATGACCTCTGCTGGTATTTTCCGAAGACATTTTCGTGGTATAACACATATTCATTCCCGCCAATCAGAGTGCTTGAATTCTATATGGGAATACTGATCGTTCCTTTGTATAAGTATTTCGATGCAAAAATCAGAAAAATGGAAGAGACAAAGCGGACACTGATAATGACCGTTGCTGAACTATCATATATCCTTGCTCTGGAATGCTTCCTTTTCTTCATTTCGAACAAAGTGTCTCACAGCCTTACTCCACCGGTCTATCTGCCACTTATTATTTTATTCGCATGTAATTCCGGCCTCATAAGCAGATTTTTGGCATTAAGGCCATTTTGCATTTTCGGAAAGATACAATTCCAGTTCTTCATAGTCCATCACTTCATTATCAGGATCTTCCTCCAATACAGTATTCTCGAAAACATCAATATCGGCATAAGGACGATCCTGATGCTCATTGCAGCGATCGCTGTCTCATCCCTGCTATACCTTCTGCATGAAAATATCACCAAACGCATACTGAAA
>JAFYJX010000012.1 GCA_017537905.1 Clostridiales bacterium
CAGCAGCACCTGCTCCCGCACCGGCACCCGCTCCTGTAGCTGCAGCTCCCGCACCTGCGCCTGCGCCAGCTCCCGCGCCTGCTGAATCAGCTTTCGGACCTATCGGCACACCTATGCCGACACCTGCTCCTGTTGCACAGACAGGCAGCAACGAGCCTCCGAAGAAAAAGAAGAGCAAGGCAGGACTCATCATCGGTCTTTCCGCTGCAGGCGTTGTTCTTATCGTTGGTATCATCATCGGTATCGTATTTGCGGTAAGAAATTTTGCGACACCTGAGCCTACTCATACAAAGAAGCCTACAACAGAAACTACTGACGAACCGACACAGCCCGTTTCAGACAAGGCTGCAAGAACGATCATGGTATATGCGATCGGTACAGACCTTGAGTCTAACGGCGCTAACCTTTCTGCTGACATTAAGGAAATGATGGCAGCCCAGCCCGGCAAGGGAGTAAACATCGTACTTCAGACAGGCGGATGCAAGAATTTCCAGAGCCCGTTCATGCAGGACGGCGCATGCCAGCGCTTTGCGATCGAGAACGGCAATATCAATGAACTCGAGAACCTTGGCGATGTAAGCATGGTAGAGCAGCAGACTTTGCAGGACTTCATCAAGTTCGCGAAAGAGAAATATCCTGCGGATCATTACATCCTCGTATTGTGGGATCACGGCGGCGGAGTACCTCTCGGATTCGGCCAGGATGAGCTCCACGACGGCAAGCTCACTGAGATCGAGATCGCTGATGCCATCAAGAATGCTGATATCCAGTATGAGACCATCATCTTCAATGCATGCCTTATGGGTTCATTGGAAGTTGCAAAGGCATTAGATCCTTATACAGAGTACATCGTTGCAGCAGAGAGCCCTACATGGGGAAGTGCTTACTATGACGTAGGCATCAACTATACCAATTTCCTTAACTATATCGGCAAGGATTTCAAGGGTACTGCAAAAGACTACAGCGAGTACATCGTAAGAGATTACATGGACAATATCGAAGCTACACAGAACGCTACAGGTTACTATGGCATCGATACATGTATGTCTGCTATTGACACAGATAACATCAATGAAGTTCTGGAAGCTTACGAGAAGTTTATCGCAGCTCTCGACAAGAGAGTTTTCGAGCAGAACGGATATGCTGAATACGTACAGTTAAGAGAAGCATGCGGTTCTTTCGAATCCACAGACTCTGTTGACCTTACGACTCTTGCGAGCAAGTACATCAACTGCGGTGACAAGAACATCGAGCAGACAGCAAGTAAGCTTATCAACGAAGTCGGTAACTGCGTTTTCACTGAGAGCAACAACTCTTACACATATGCACACGGCATGACAACTTATGCTCCTTACCAGTATCCCCAGTATTACAACGAGGCAAGAGTCACGTTCAAGACTCTGGGTTACCACGAATCGACGATCGTTTTCTACGACAAGTTCGTAAGTAAGGAACTCTATATCCTCAACATGGTCGACTCTGCAGGTGATTGGTATATCAAGCCGGCAGATGCAGGCGAGATCAAGTCAGGTAATGTTTACGATCTTTCAAATCTCGTTGTAGACATGGGCGGCTATGAGGCTATCAAGCTTACGGCTGACGACTGGAAGGTCATCCGTGAGGTAAAGGTAACTCTCGCTTATATCTTCCCTGAGGACAAGAGCAAGATCTACTACCTCGGTTCTGACAACCAGTATGAAGTAGACCAGAATAATTACATCATTCTCCAGAACCCTACAAAGTGGGTATATTTCAACAACTTCGGATTCGTTACATCCGAGTGCCTTAAGTATGAGGTAGCAGCTGACGGTACATGGAAGAAGTATCTTGCCGCTGAGGCATTGATCAACGATAAGACAGCTTATGTTGTTATCGCGTTCAGCAGCGAAAAGCCTGACGGTGAGATCATCGGATACTACTACGCTGATATCCTGACCGATACATTTGATGCTAACCAGGGTGTTCAGTTTACTGATTCCGATAAGATCGTATTCGTTCGTGAGTACTACGATACAGCTACAAAGACAATGAACTACGAATCTCTCGGTAACGGCAAGTCAGTTTCATACGATGAAGCAGTAAGCCTCTACAGATATTCCAATGTCGACTACGGCGACGTTGTTGGTTACATCGGATTTGATATCTATGACGTATATAACAACGACTTCAGACTCCAGTTAAGAGAGGGTAAGCCCGCTGCTGAGATCGATGCGGCAAGAGGCGGCGGAAGCGACTACGACACGGGCAAAACAGACGCTTCATCTATGGTCGGTATGTGCGTTACTTACGATTCAAATTCCATCTTTAACAACGCACCTTGTGACTGGGTATCTTCAAACAAGAAGATCAAGTCTGATTCCGTATACTATTCAGATACAAAGAACCTTTCACTTAAGTTTGAGGTAGCCGAGAACTCTGATCAGGAATTTACATATGTTTATTACTACAGTGAAGACAACATGTTCTCGCAGAGGGAACTCTCGTCTTCTGTAAAATCCGGCAAGGCAAAGGTCAAGAAGGAAGGCGACAAGTATGTTATCTCCTTCGATTACGACGGAAAGATCAAGGAAGGCTACTACATCATCGTCATTACCGATAAGTCCGGAAACAAGCAGGCTGTCTCTGCCTGCCAGGTTGTAAAGAAATAAGGCAGATGAATCGCTAACGAGGTGAATTTGAAATGAAGATGACCGGAGCACAGATACTTGTCGAGACCTTGATAGAACAAGGTGTTGATACCGTGTTCGGTTTTCCGGGCGGAATGGTCGTAGATATCTATGACAAGCTCTACGACAAGCAGGATAAGATCAAGCATATCCTGACCGCTCACGAGGAAGGTGCCGTTCACAGCGCTGACGGTTACGCCAGAGCGACCGGAAAAACAGGTGTCGTCATCGCGACATCAGGCCCCGGCGCGACTAACCTTGTTACGGGAATCGCTACGGCCTATCTTGACTCCATACCTCTCGTTGCAATAACAGGCAACGTAAGTAATTCCATGATCGGAAGAGACTCATTCCAGGAGATCGATATCACCGGCATCACTCTTCCTATCACGAAGCACAACTTCTTTGTACACAAGGTTTCAAAACTCGCTGACGTAGTCCGTAAAGCTTTCGAGCTCGCACAGTCAGGAAGACCCGGTCCTGTCCTGATCGATATTCCGAAAGACGTTCAGGAAGCAGTCTTCGATTACAAGAAGCAGCCTGTTAAAAAGCCCGAACCGATGCCCTGCTGCAATGATGAAGACATCAATAAAGCAGTAAAGCTCATTAAGGAATCCAAACGTCCTTATATCTATTTCGGAGGCGGCGCGGTAAGAACTTCCATTGGCGAAGATATCGTTAAGCTCGCTGACAAACTTGATGCTGTTATCGGCTGTTCGATGATGGGCTTATCCGAGATCCCTTCTGATTCCCCGAGATTCCTGGGTATGCAGGGAATGCACGGACGCTATGCATCTTCCGTCGCTCTCGCAAAGGCGGATCTCATAATCGCCCTGGGTGTCAGATTCTCTGACAGGGCTACCGGAAAGACTGAGAAGTTCTCGCTCTCGGCCACAAAGATCCACGTTGACTGTGACCGCGCCGAGATCGGAAAGAACGTTCCTGTAGATCTCGGCATCTGCTGTGATCTCAAAGACTTCACAGAGCGCCTTATCAAGGCAGCGCCGCAGCGCAAGAATACCGAATGGATCAAAAAGGTAGACCAGCTTAAGCAGAGGGAAGCTGACGCATATGAAGGACTGCCTTTCCTGCCTCGTGATACGATCAACATTATTTCGGATAACATAAAGCCTGATACGAGACTCGTAACCGATGTCGGCCAGCACCAGTGCTGGGCAGCGCAGTTCTTTAAGTTCAGGAACAAGCGCACCTGGATCACTTCTGGTGGTCTTGGAACTATGGGTTTCGGCTTGGGCGCAGCTATCGGAAGCTCGATCGCGACTGACACGAGAAGCGTTCTTATCACCGGCGACGGGAGCTTTGGCATGTGTCTTAATGAGCTTGCTACGGCAGTCACATACAATGTTCCCGTCACTATCGTTATCTTCAATAACCATGCTCTCGGCATGGTAAGACAGTGGCAGAAAGTTTTCTTCGACGGAAGATACTCGAACACGACGCTCGACCGCAAGACTGATTTTGTAAAGCTTGCCCAGGCGTTCGGCGCAAAGGGTTTTAAGGCAACGGACAAGAAGTCTTTCGAGGAAGCATTCAAAAAAGCATATAAGGTAAAAGGTCCTGCAATAATCGATCTCACGATCAAGACGGACAGCCTCGTTCTGCCGATGTTAAAACCCGGCGGAACATTCAATAACCTGATCTTAAGAAGGGAGGATATCAGCGATGCCGAGAAATAAGATAATCATTGCGATCTACGTTGATAACCAGTATGGTGTCCTCTCACGTGTAACCGCGATGTTTACGAGAAGAGGTTACAACATCGATTCTCTTACGGTAGGCGAGACTGAATCTCCCGAGTATTCACGAATCACGATCACACTTACCGCAGAGAAGAACGATAAGGACCAGGTGGTCTCACAGCTTCGTAAGCTCTATAACGTTAAGAAGGTAATCGTCCTTTCGACAGAAGACTGTATCAAGCGCGAGCTCCTTCTCATTAAGGTAAGGAACACCGAACAGCAGCACGCCGATATCGTGGAAGCAACGAATATCTTCAGAACGAAGATCATCGATTTCACGGATGAAGCCATCAGTATCGAGGCGACCGGAGACAGCCAGAAGATCGATGCTTTCATAGAATATATGAAAAAATTCGAGATCATCGAAATGTGCCGTACTGGTATCGTTGCGCTCGACAGGGGCGGTACGAATATCTGGTCTGAACACGAAGACTGATTTACTCAAATTAATACAAATTTAATCAAAATTACTCCCTACTTCGTTTATAATAAAATCAAAGGTCAAAGCCTTTTGAAACTTTCAACGGAAGGGAGTGATTTTATGAAGATCACTACACAGGGTAACGGAATTCGCATCGGTACGAGACTTGAGGAAAAGATCGCTTCTAAGATGTCGAAGTTCGACAAGTACTTCGGTGATGAAGGAACACTCAATGTCCGCATCAGACCTGAAGGATCCGATATGGTAGTCGAGATCACAATGAAGTTCGACGGCAGGATCTTAAGAGCTGAGGCAGTTGATGAGGATATCCTGACAGCAGTTGACAGAACAGTTGATAAGCTCGAATCTCAGATCAGAAGACAGAAGACCAAGTTCCTTAAGAGAAAGAAGGACTTCCCGGGAATCGTTAATTATCTTGAGGATGACGGCGGAGCTGATTTCGACTTCGTTGACGAAAAGGACGAGAAGATCACAAAGCGTAAGCAGTTCGCATTAAGACCCATGACATCTGAGGATGCTATCCTCCAGCTCGAGATGTTGGGACACGACTTCTTCGTATACCTTGACAGCGATACAAATTCTGTCTGCGTTGTTTATAAGAGATATGACGGCGGCTACGGCTTGCTTGAACCTGAATATTGATCTATTACAACTGATATATCGGGGCTGCCTTCGGGCAGCCTTTTTTGTTGCCGGAGATGATATTTTCGCGGACTGCCTTCGGGCAGTTTTTGTTGCAACAGAAATTGCCTTACATTTGACGGGAAATTTTTACATATTTCCGCCTAAAATGCCTTATAGATATCTGACGGACAGCTTTTGGGTTATGGGGATAATATTGTAAGGTTTACCGTCATTTACGCTAAAATGCAATTTAACAGTAAGCTGGGGCTTTACAAACAGAGCCGTAAGTGAGAATATCAGTCGACTGCGAAAAGGGGATATGTAAATGGAATATAAGTTTTTGGGACATGAGACTGCGGCAGAGGTAAAACCCAAGAAAGGCTGCGGTTATAAGCTGGAATCTCTTTTGGATCTTTATGATGTATTGGCAGACGGGGTTTGGAGAGCTGCTACCTGCGCACCGAGGATGCAGGCAAAATGGAGCGAAGAGAACAAGACCTATGGCCAGTGCTCGATCACGGCATTCCTTATCCAGGATATTTTCGGCGGCGAAGTCTACGGCATCAAGAGACCTGACGGTAATTACCACTGCTACAACGTTATAGACGGAAATCAGTACGATCTTACAATAGAGCAGTTCGGGGATGAGGCAGAGAGCCTTGTTTACGACAACACAAATCCCCAGCTCCGCGAGGTCCATTTCAGGAAGGAAGAGAAGTACAACAGGTATCTTCTGTTAAAGAGCCTTTTAAAAGGCGTCCGCGGGGAATAACACTTTTTATTCTGTAACATAATTGTTTCACTAATAGTCTTTCAGAGTGATAAACTTATTTTGAGATTTCGTAGAGCCCGAAAAGGAGAGACTTTATGCGCAAAACGTTCACGACACTTTTTGTTCTGACCGTGATTACGGGTGTCTTGAGCTTTATTGCCACTCTTTGTGATGTCAGATCGGGCGCGAACAGGGGATATGTCCAGTCAGGTGACGCCACATACTACTACGATGATTTCGGTGATGAATATGTAGGCTTTAAGGTCATGCCCGAAGACGGCGCGACCAAATATTTCGATGAAGATACTCATATAATGGCCAAGGGTGAGACTGAGATCTCCGGCAACATGTACCTTTTCAGCAATGAAGGCGTAATGCTCACGGGTTTCCAGAAGACCGGCGGCAAGACCAGATACTACAGTCCCGAGACAGGCGTAATGAAGAAGGGCTGGCTTGATGACAAGTCCGAAACCTACTATTTCGATGACGAGACCGGCGAAATGGCTACCGGCTGGAATGAGATAAAAGGCAATAAGTATTATTTCGATCCAGCCAACGGCAAGTCTGCAAAGGGCCTGTTTAAGCTCGAAGAAGGAACTTATTATGCCGATCCTGATACCGGTGCAGTCGCTGCAGGACTTAAAGTGATCGAAGGCAAGCAGTATTTCTTCGATGAGGATACCGGCCTTATGAAGACCGGCTGGATCGATTATAAGGATGAGAAGTATTTCTTCAATGAAGAGACAGGTGAAGGCCTTGACGGTATCGTCGAAAAGGAAGACGGCAAATACGGATTCATCGGCGGCCTGATGATCAGAAACAAGAGAGCTATGGCTGACAACCACCTCTATTATTTCGGTGATGACGGCAAGGTAACCCGTGAGGTCGACGGCAGCAAGCCGATGGTCGCGCTGACATACGATGACGGTCCGTCCACATATACTGATTCGATTATCGACACGCTCGAAAAGTACGGCGGCAAGGCCACATTCTTTATCGTCGGCGACAGAATCTCCTGGAATGAGAAACAGGCAAAGCGCGAAGGCGACCTCAATTACGAATTGGGCAACCACACATATGGTCACAACACTCTTACAAAGCTTAAAAAGGAACAGATTCAGGAAAAGATCCAGAAGACTGATGACGAGCTTATCAGAGTAACCGGAAGAAAGTCTACATGCTTAAGACCGCCGGGAGGAAGCTGCAATAAAACAGTTAAGTCATCTGTTGAACTTCCGATCATTTTATGGAGTGTTGATACAAGAGACTGGGAGAGCAGAAACGCCGATAAGATCTGCGCACGTGTTATCGGTAAGGTCAAAGATGGTGATATCGTTCTCATGCATGACCTTTACCAGTCGACAGCAGACGCCACAAAGAGGATCGTTCCCGCGCTCGTTAATGCAGGATTCCAGCTCGTAACTGTTGAGGAAATGGGCCTTCTGAAGCGCGGCGGTCTAGAGAACGGCGTGGTCTATTACTCTATCGAGAATAAGAAGTAAGGTTCACATCATTTATGGATAATATTACTGACTACGTCCGTTGGTACGGCGCGATCGACTTTGAAGGAAGACCTTTTACAAGAGTCGATAATATCGTGCTCAGTCAGTTGTCTTATCTTGATCTTAAAGACATTCCCGAGCTCTATTCTGACGGCGGTTACATGACGCTTAAAGATGCTGTGAATTTCCTCACGAACCAGGGAATCTCGATAAGAAAAATGGCACCGGATGACAGTATCAGATTTACGAATCTGGTCAAGGCAGCTGCCGTTTCGAAAAGATTCGGAAACCTCTATATTTCTTCGTTTGTCGATGTTTTCGACGAGGATGATTCAATACAGTTTGCGGCAATGACATTCTCGCCCGATCCCAAGGGCGGATGGGCATTTGTAGGCTTCCGCGGAACCGACAGTACGATAGCCGGCTGGAAGGAAGATTTCATGATGAGCTTCATGCTGACGTCTTCCCAGAAGATGGCCGCGGACTATGTGAGAAAGAGCCTTAATACCTTTGATACGATCATGACAGGCGGCCATTCAAAGGGCGGAAATCTCGCCATTTATTCGGCTGCCGTTCTTCCCGACGAACTGTTCGACAGGGTCGAGCATATCTATACGAATGACGGTCCGGGATTTTGTCCTGAAGTATTGAAGGAAGACCTCATCAAGCGTGCAAATCCGAAGACTACGAGGATCATTCCGCAGTTTTCCGTAGTAGGAAATGTTTTCGCTCCGAAGGTAGATGACAGCTATGTTATCAAGAGCGATAAGCAGGGCGGTGACCAGCACGAATTGTGTTCGTGGCTCATCGATCACGGCGACCTGATGCTCGCGCCCGAAGGAATGGATCCTCTGGCAATTAAGATAAACAACGGTTTCGACAAGTGGATCTATTCCGTTGAGATCGAAGAGAGAAAGAGATTTATCAACGCGCTTTTCGATGCAATGAGTGAAGACGGAACCATTACGGTCGAACAGTTTTCCGCGCAGGGCACAAAAGCGTGGGAGAGAGTTCTTGGCGTAGTCCTGGGCGATGACGAAGGATTCAGGATCGCAGCAGCTTCGCTTCCTGATAATCTTCTTTTGGACGGAGCCGGCAAGAAAGTTGCAAAATCAGGCATTGTAAGGCAGTTCCGCAGATCCGACCTCGCGAAAGGCCTTGCCATGATCCTGGCGGGACTCGTCATTTTCCTTATTCCGGAATCGTTCCTGTTCTTATTCGTATCGATCCTTCTTTTCGCCGCAACGGTAATATCCATCGTGCTTTGTGTAAAGAAGATGAAGAAGGACAACTGGAATTTCCAGCTGCACCTGGTTGACGCGACGGTGGCTTCTGCGCTCCTTGCGACTACCGTAATTACATTTGTAAAAGAAGGCGCACTCTTTGTAATGGCGAGCGGTATCTTCGCAGCTCTCCTTTTCGCGTGTGCCTATAACTGTTTTGCGAGAGCGAAAAAGACACATAACAGCCCGTTTGTGGTTATACTCATCATCATGAGTGCCGTCTGGGCGGTGAGCGGAATCTATATTCTTTTCGCGCCCGAGAATACGCTTTCCGTATACATGATTATCGTCGGTATCCTCGCGATAATAGACGGACTTATAAGAGTTCTGAAGGCATACCGCATCAGACACCGCTGGTACGTAAAATAAATGAATTTCATTGGCCGTAAAGCTTTTGCAAGTGGTGCTTAGCAGTGCCGCGTGTGCTTAATCACTTATCTCGCAACCCTTGCAAGCAAGTTGCTCGATTGCGTGATATAATCAATTTTATAATGAACAAGGAGGGAGCTTTCATATGGCAGAAGATTTAGATAAGAAAATGGAACCCGAGATCAGCGAAGCCGCTGACAAGGCAGCAGATGAAATCAAAGAAGAAGTTTCTGCTGCAGCAGAAAAGACAGCCGAGAAAGTAGCTGAGGCAGCCGAGGCAGCCAAGGATACGGCAGCAGCAACAGCAGCTGCAGTGACAGCGACCACCGCAAAAGAAGCCGAAGCAGCAGCTAAGGCAGCAAAGAAGGCCGAAGAGCAGGCTGCTAAGGAAGCAAAGAAAGCAGAAGAACAGGCAGCCAAGGAAGCCGCAAAGAGACAGGCTCAGGCTGAGAAGGAAGCCGAGAAGGCCAGAATAGCCAAGGAGAAGGCTGAGGCCAAACTCGAGAAGAAGAGACAGAAGAGAGCAGCAGAACAGGCTCTGATCGATGCATGTCCTCCGCAGTACAGACCTGTCTCCACATCCAAGTATTTCTGGCTCGCATTCTTAAGTGCTGTCCCGGTTATCGGATTTATCGCAACGTTCATCCTTTCGATCGCTGGACGCAATAAGAACGTTAAGAATTTTGAGAGAGCTATCCTCGCTTATTACATCATCGCGCTGGTTATCACACTCATCGCTATAATCGTTGTCGGAATCTGCCTGCCGTCCTCTGCCAGAGAAACTGTGATCAATGCCATTTACACGATGTCCCAGGCATTTAGCTTCGGCTAAGGTTTGTTACAGACTTAAAAAACAGCAGCCCTTGCCTTACGGCAGGGGCTTTTTGTTGCCTTCTTTTTATCCTGATGTCTCATGTCTGTAACATTGTTATTTTACAATTTGGGTAATTAAGTTATGAAAGAGGGTAATCGGCAATTATGGAAGACAAACTTATCTCAAAGAAAGACTTGCTCACACAGGAAGGAATCTCTTACGGAACACTCTACCGCTGGAAGCGTCAGGGCCTCATTCCGGAGAGCTGGTTCATTCACAAGGCAACTGAGATCGGTCAGGCTACATTCTTCCCTGAAGAGAAGATCACAGCCAGGATCGCACGCATCAAGGATCTTAAGAGCGAGCTTTCAGTTGACCAGATGCAGGAACTTTTCTCCGCTAACGTTGAGAGCTTCAAGATCCCTCTTCAGGATTTCAAGGATCTCGAGATCGTCGGCAGAATGTCCATTACCGCTTTCACTTCCGTTTTCCCGATGAAGGACCTCCTCGATTTCAACGATGTTTTCGGAATGTATGTCGTAGATCATCTGATGAAGCTTTCCGGAATCTATCTTGAAGATGCCAAGCAGGTATTAAGACTTCTCTGCAAGTACCTCTCCGCTGAGGCTTCAAAGGAATACCAGCTCATCCTTCTCCGTAAGATGGGCGTTCCGATGACAGTCCTCGTAAGAGGCGAAGATGAGATCCTCTTGGAAGACAACGCAGAAGTCATTGCTTGCGCAAACCTCGGCGAATTCGAGGAAGCACTGAAGGACCAGCTCATTGCCTGATAGGAAATAACCATGGCTGCAAAGGAAGAACAGTTCATCGAAGTATTAGGCGTTCTTGCAGAAGGCGTCAGATATAAGATCCTTTCTCTTCTGGCTTCGAAAGGCGAACTCCCCGCAAAGGACATACTCGCAGAATTCGAATTCACGCAGCCTACTTTGTCCCACCACATGGCCTGCCTTGTTGAGGCCCGCCTCGTAAATGTGGAACGCAAAGGCAGATTCGCTTACTACTCGATAAACAAAGACACGATAGAACTTGTTTCTTCCGGAATAGACTCTCTTAAGACCGGCTCGAAAAAGTCATCCAAAGCAAAAACTCCCGAATCAGATGACTTGGAGAAGATCAAGAAGAGTAAGAAAAAGAAGAAGAAAGACAAGAACAAGAAAAGGAAAAAAGACTGATGTTAAGGGCCGTCTCATTAATGTGAGGCGGCCCCTGTTTTTGCCGGAATACTTTTAAAATACCTAAAACGGCCTGTTTAGGACAATAAAAAAGTATTTTTGCTTGAAAATACTTTTTTCGTGCACAAAAAACCTGATTTTAGGTATTTTAAAAGTATTCAACAATTTGCAACATATTTCCGGCCGTGGTTGTATTAAAGATATAGAGCATATTTTTGTTTTCTTAGAAAGCGAGGGAGTCATATGAAAAGACTGATGGCGGCGATCCTGCTGTTTGCAATGGCCTTATCTTTGTGCGGCTGCAGGAAAACAAGAGTTACGATGCTGGTGAAGGAATACCGGAGCGGCTTTGGTTTAACCGGCCAGGATTTTTCAGGATACAGGGAATATGAGGTAAATAATATAAAGGAAGGCGATGTTATCGTCGGAGGGATCATGGGAAGTGATTTCAAGATTGCAGACGACGAGAAAACTGCGAAAAATGCCTGGGTCATGAAGATCGGTGCTATCAGCGATGAAGGCGTAGAAGTCACTACACGGGAAAACACGATCACAAGAACATACGGAATACCAATGGCACTTCAAGGTTCGCAAATGTGTGACGGCCCCTGTTACGATTACATGATTATATTCAGCAGATAAAAAAGAGGTTGCCATCGCGGCAACCTCTCATTATTTCAATACAATTCAAATAACAGTTTACTTGCTGTTCTGTGCCTTGAGGAGATCCTTGATCTCTGTGAGGAGTTTAACTTCATCAGAAGGCTCGGGTGCAGGTGCGGGTTCTTCTTCCTTAGCGCCCTTCTTTTTCTTAGCGAGCTTGCCAACGCCACCCTTAAGAGTGTTAACAGCCTTGAGCATGAAGAAGAGGATCAAAGCCATGATAAGGAAGTTGATGATAGCTGTAATGAATGCACCATAGTTGAGTGAAAGGCTCTGGATCTCTTCCATTGTAAGACCTGAATAGTCTACCCACGGAAGTCTGATGGATCCAGCGATCTCAGCGCCGCCGACAGAAGCGATCAAAGGATTGATGAAGCTGTCTGTGAAAGACGTAACGATGTCCTTGAACGCAGCACCGATGATGACACCGATAGCCATGTCAACTACATTACCCTTGAGTGCGAATTCCTTGAATTCTGATATTAAACCCATATGTTTTCTCCCTCCTGATGGATTGTTATTAAAAACCCCGAGCTTCATTAAAAGCCCGGGTGTTTTCTCGGATATTAAATTGTATTATGCGAACTTTCTTGCTTCTTCGGGAAGGCTTGCAACATCGCCGCTGTAAAGGATAGTAGCAACAACGGGTGTGTCCTTCAGGAAATCATCAAGCTTCAAAAGGAAAGCACCGAGGCCTTCGGGATCGTAGTTATTAGCTACTTTGCAGATTGCGTCAACATAGATATGTGTAAGATCGTAATCTTTGGAACAGATACCGCAGATGAATGCGAGAACCTGGTCAAAACCTTCGATGGGGTATTCTTTCATATTTACAAGACGGACTGTGGGCTTAAGAAGCTGGTCTAATCTGTTTCCTCTCTCAAGGCATACGACGTTGCTGTCTGTAGCTGCAACTGCGTTAATGTCATCGACGAGCTTTGCTGTCTTGCCCGTGCCCTTAGGTCCTGCAATAAGTTTAATCATAGAATGTCTCCTTTGGGGATCATATTTCCATGTGTATCTGGATAGACTTATTTTACTGTATTTGAAGCGCGAAATGAATATAAAAGTGTAAAAAATTGGGGACATTTTTCGGTTTGCACTATTATTTTAAATATGATAAAATTACCGAGTTCATAAAAGAGTTTTTATCGAACGGGCAGCCGGATGGCGTGTCCGTTTTTTGTTGTAGAAGGAGAAATAAATTGGCTAAAAGATCAAAAGTGGCACAGGAAGCATATGAACTTGCTGAACCTGTAGTAACTGAGCTGGGATTTGACCTGGTCGACTGTTCTTATGTCAAAGAGGCCAGAGGCATGGTCCTTACGCTCTATATCGATAAGAGGGGCGGTATCGGAATCGATGACTGCGAGACGGTAAGCCGTGCGGTGGATCCGATCATCGACGCAGAAGCTTCTATCGATCCTGATTTCTTCGAAGTATCTTCACCCGGTCTTACAAGACCTCTGGAGACCGAGAAGGATTACATCAGATATGCCGGCGAAAAGGTCGACGTATCACTTTACCAGCCTTATGAAGGCAAGAAGAGCTTTACTGCAGCCATCAAGGGCGCAGAAGAAGGCAAGGCAACATTCGTATTTGATAACGGCAGTGAGGTAACTCTCGCTTTCGAGGATATCGCAAAGGCCGTTCGTCATATAGATTTCTAAAGTTTATTAATGTTAGGAGGAAATAAAAATGCCCAGAAAGAAGAATGAAGAGGAACCCAAGGATACAATAGTAAGTCTTGTTAAGCTCCTCGCTGAAGAAAGAGACATCGACGAAGAGGAAGTATTCCAGGCGATCGAGAGCGGTCTTGTTGCAGCATACAGACGTGAGTTCGGCGGCAACAAGCAGGACATCAAGTCAGTAAGCGCCGAGATCGACAGAGAGACAGGCGAGATCTACGTTTATAAGCTCGCTGAGGTCGTTGATGATGTAGTTGACGAGGCTAACGAGATTTCCATCGAAGACGCGAAAGAGCTTGGCTATGAAGACGTTGAAGTCGGAGACGAGATCGAGATCGGTATCGACGTTGAAGATTTGGGACGCTTAGCTGCAAGCGCTGCAAAGAATGCAATCAACCAGAAGCTCAGAGATGCTGAGAGCCTTAAGATCGAGAAGGAGTTCTCAGGCAAGATCGGTGAGATCACATCAGGCACTATCGTTCGTAAGGACGCTAGAAACGTATACGTAAACATCGGCCGTGCAGAGGCTATCGTTAAGCTCGACGGTCAGATCAGAAACAACAGAAACGAACATTACGATCAGGACAGGATCATGAAGTTCCTCGTTATGGGCGTTGAAGAAGCTAACGGCAGACCTTCCGTTGTTCTCTCCAGAACAGACGCAAGACTCGTAACAAAGCTTTTCGAGCTTGAGGTACCTGAGATCAAGGCTGGCGACGTTATCATCAGATCCGTTGCTAGAGAAGCAGGTTCCAGAACAAAGGTTGCTGTTTACTCAAAAGATCCCGATATCGATGCAAAGGGTTCATGCGTTGGTCAGAGAGGACAGAGAGTCCAGCAGATCATGAACGAACTCGCTGAAGAGAAGATCGACATCGTTGACAGGAAGGAAGATCCAGCACTCTTTATCAGCGAAGCTTTGCAGCCTGCAAATGTTTC
>JAFYJX010000073.1 GCA_017537905.1 Clostridiales bacterium
AGATGATGGCGGTGATGAGCAGTAATATGACTCCCTGTGGTTTGGTCTTGCGCATTAGATTTCCTCTCTTTTAAGCAAGAGAAATATATATTAATGCGGTGGGTTTTGCAAGGAAATACGACTAAACTCTGTTTTTACGGGTTTGATCGAAGGTTTTGGGAGGCCGGAAAACTTGACGCATACCCTATGGGGGTATATAGTAATTCAAGAAACAGATACCCTAAGGGGGTATATTAACCGGAGGTAATACGATGGCTGAGAAGAAGTGCCCGCATTGCAGGACTAAGGAAAGATCAGAAGAAGAGATCAAGGATCTTATCACCAGACTTAACCGCATAGAAGGCCAGATCAGGGGCATCAGGAAGATGGTCGAAGAAGATGCTTACTGCGTTGATGTTCTGACTCAGGTTAGCGCTGCGAAGTGCTCATTGAACAGCTTTTCGAAGGTGCTCTTGGGTAGCCACATCAGGACCTGTGTAGCTGAAGATATCAGAAACGGTTCAGAAGAAAAGACTGAAGAGCTGGTTGAGCTCTTGCAGAAGCTGATGAAATAAGATTCAACCTTAGAATTGAGTATTCCTGATGGAAAACAATGAAGTAAAGACGGATAAGTACCTGGTAACCGGCATGAGCTGTGCCGCCTGCCAGTCACATGTCGAAAAGGCAGTGAACGGCGTAGAGGGCGTTAACTCGTGCAGCGTGTCGCTGCTCACAAATTCCATGAGCGTCTCGGGTTCAGCTGATCCGAAGGCGGTAATTAAAGCTGTCGAAGAAGCAGGCTATGGGGCATCTCTGGAAGGGGAGGGCAAAAAAGCCACAGGACACCTTTTCAAGAGCATGGAAGAGCAGCTGGAGAATAAAGAGATTCCGGTCCTTAAAAAGAGACTTGTAAGTTCTCTTATCTTCCTGCTCATATTGATGTATTTCTCTATGGGCGTTTCCATGTGGGGTTGGCCCGCACCGAAGTTCCTGGAACACAACATGATCGGAATAGGGATCATTGAGATGCTCATTTCCGGCATCGTTATGGTGATCAATAACAGGTTCTTCGTTAACGGATTTAAGGCGCTCATTCATAAGGGCACGAATATGGATACGCTGGTCTGTATGGGGTCGGGCGTTTCCTTCATTTATAGTTTTGTAACATTGTTACACATGACAACGGCGGGCTCTCACGAGGCTCAGATGGCATTGATGGATGAACTCTATTTTGAATCTGCTGCCATGATCGTGACGCTGATAACCATTGGGAAATTACTTGAAGCCATATCAAAAGGACGCACCACGAATGCTCTGAAAGGACTCCTTAATCTGCAGCCTAAGACAGCTGTCTTGATAAGGGACGGAGAGGAAGTGGCAGTTCCTGTCGAAGACGTTAAGGTCGGTGATATCTATGCAGTAAGACCGGGCGGTTCGATCCCTGTCGACGGCAGGATAATAGAAGGCGAGTGCGCTGTCAACGAATCAGCTCTTACGGGCGAATCGGTACCTGTTGATAAGAAAACGGGAGACAGGATATCGGCTGGAACGATCAACAGTTCGGGATATGTCAGGTGCCGCGCTGAGAAAGTCGGCGAGGACACAACCCTCGCACAGATCATTAAAATGGTGAGCGAATCTTCGGCAACGAAGGCGCCTATCGCCAGGATCGCGGATAAAGTATCCGGAATATTCGTGCCGGCGGTGCTCATTATTGCTGCGGTCGTTTTCGTTGTCTGGCTTTTGACAGGTGCGGAAACAGGCTATGCACTTACGAGAGCCATCTCGGTATTGGTCGTAAGCTGCCCCTGCGCATTGGGCCTTGCGACTCCGGTAGTGATAATGGTAGGTAACGGCGTGTCTGCCAGAAACGGAATTTTGTTTAAGACTTCAACTTCACTCGAGCAGACCGGCAAAGCGGAGATAATAGTTCTCGATAAGACGGGAACGATCACGGGCGGCGAGCCTGTTGTTACAGACGTCATTCCCGTATCTGATGAAGAGACACTTCTTAAATTTGCGTATGCGCTCGAAAACAAGAGCGAGCACCCCCTGGGAAAAGCAGTTACGGGGTATTGCAGGGAAAAAGATATTAAGCTCGAAGAGGCTGATAACTTCCGTGTGTATGCCGGAAACGGTCTGGAAGGAACTGTTAACGGAAAGACCGTTAGAGGAGGAAACAGCAAGTTTATAAGGTCTATCGATGCATCTTTCGAAGAAAAAGCAGAAGAACTTGCAAGTCAGGGCAAAACGCCGCTGTTTTTCGAAGAAGACGGCAAGCTTACAGGAATCATCGCCGTTGCTGATACGATCAGGGAAGACTCGGCTGAAGCTGTTAAGGAATTTAAGAAACTCGGCCTGTATACGGTCATGCTGACGGGAGATAACAGAAGAACTGCAGACAGTATCGGCAGACTATCAGGCGTCGATATGACTGTGGCCGAAGTCCTCCCGGGCGACAAGGAAAAGATCATCAAAAAGCTTCAGGAATACGGCAAAGTGATAATGGTCGGCGACGGCATCAATGACGCTCCGGCGCTGACTTCCGCTGATGTCGGAATCGCTATCGGCGCGGGAACCGATATAGCAATAGACGCAGCAGATGTGGTGCTCATGAAATCAAGCCTGAGAGATGCTGCGGCGGCAATAAGGATATCCGGACGGACGATAACGAATATCCGTGAGAACCTTTTCTGGGCATTTATTTATAATATTGCGCTCATTCCTGTTGCTGCGGGTGCTTATGCGGCTTTGGGAGTTACCATGACTCCGATGTTCGGTGCGGCTGCCATGAGCTTGTCGAGCTTTACGGTATGCATGAACGCCTTAAGGCTTAATCTCGTGAAACCTTATGACACGAAGCATGATAAGGCCAAGAGTGACATCAGGAACAGAATAAAAGATACGGAAATCAAAATTGAAAAGGAGATAAAAACTATGGAAAAGACCATTAAGATCGAAGGCATGATGTGCGGACACTGCGAAGCTTCCGTAAAGAAGGCGTTGGAAGCTGTTGACGGCGTTATTTCGGCAGATGTATCTCACGATAAGGGAACTGCTGTCGTTGCGCTCGAAAAGGATGTCGCTGACGATGTCCTCACTAAGGCTGTTGAAGATAAGGACTACAAAGTTACAGGCATCTCCTGATCCTCAAAAATAATTATAAGTTCTGAGCCTTTTCATAATGTATAATTATATGGTGAGGTGATGGGGACTATGATACATATACTTATAGTTGAAGACGAGAAACCGATCTCAAATCTTATTCGTATGAGCCTTACAAAGGCCGGTTATTCATGCATGTGCGCTTTTGACGGCGAACAGGCTTTGGACATGATCAAGAATAATGTCTTTGACCTTATTCTTCTTGACGTCATGATCCCTAAGATCGACGGCTTCTCTCTGATGCAGTATATCCGTCCGATGAAGGTTCCGGTCATATTCCTTACTGCAAAGAATATGGTCGAGGACAGAGTAAGAGGACTTGAACTGGGCGCGGAAGATTACCTGGCAAAACCTTTCGAGATAATAGAGCTCCTTGCGAGAGTAAATGTTGTTTTGCGCCGCTATAACAAGACAGATACAGAGATCCATATTGCGGGTCTTACGATTGATACAAAAGCCATGATCGTTTACAAGGACGGTTACCAGATTCCGCTTACACCGAAGGAGTATGAATTGCTTCTTCTTTTCGCGAGGAATCCCGGTATTGCCATGTACAGGGAAACGATCTATGAGCGTGTTTGGAATGAACCTTTCCCCTATGGCAGTAAGACCGTAGATC
This sequence comes from Clostridiales bacterium, assembly GCA_017537905.1. The sequence continues at coordinate 3,764 of JAFYJX010000073.1, forward strand.
TCCATATTCAGAGACTCCGTAAAAAGCTCGGATGGGAGGAAGTCATTCACGCTGTGCCTAAGGTAGGTTACAGGCTGGAGGCTTAATAATGCGATTCCGCCAGAAGATGCTCCTAGTAATGGTTTGGCTTCTCACACTCAGTTATGGTGTGGGAGGCGTTCTTCTGATAAGGCAGAATTTTAAGAGCTCCCTGGCACAGATCCGTAAGAACCACGAGGAATCGTATGAGATGATCCTGCAGACGGTTCAGCTCGTTAACTTCGTTGATATCCAGCAGGACTTTTCGAGTATCAGTAACGCTCTTGACCGAATGAATGCATCTGACAGTATCGTCGGAATCAAGCTTATGAAGGGCGATACCGTTCTTTATCAGAACGGTGATACCGTCAGGGATTTTGAGATCCAGTCAAGCTTTGAATCCTTAATGTTCTCTAATAACGGCAAGGAGTTCTATGAGATAAAAGGAACGGTTAAGGCCGATAACCAGCCGCTTCAGCTTATCGTTCTTTACGACATCTCTCCTGTTTACCAGGCGCGCGAAGTGCAGATGATTACATATCAGCAGGTATTCTTCGTGCTCATCATCATCGGAGGCTTTACTGCGTGGATTACTTCTTATCTCATGACAAAGCCTCTGGCAAATGTTTCGAAAACCGCGAGAGCCCTGGCTTCGGGCGATCTTGATGCCAGAGTCAACCCGAGAAGACATGATGAGATCGGCCAGCTCGGTTCAGACTTTGATAACATGGCAGACCAGCTGTCGGACAACATAAACGAACTTAAGTGGACGATGGAACACCAGGATCAGTTTATGGGAAGTTTTGCCCATGAATTAAAGACTCCTATGACTTCCATCATCGGTTATGCTGACCTGTTAAGAAGCCAGTCTCTGACAGGCGAGGAAGCGCAGGAAGCTGCAAACTACATCTTCTCTGAAGGTAAGAGACTCGAAGCGCTCTCACTTAAACTCTTGGATCTCCTTATGATGAAGAAGGAGAGCATCAAGCTTATCCCGACTGATATGAAGCAGATGATAGATAATCTTACTCTGCATCTGCAGCCTGTTTACACAAAGAAAAACATTATGCTCGAGTGCCGCTGCGAACCCGGTATCTGTATGACGGAGCCTGACCTTTTCGGATCAGTTCTTACAAATCTCATAGATAACGCGAGAAAAGCTATCGACAACGGCGGCAACATCATGATCCTTGGTGAGAGCGTAAAAGGTTATTACCGTATCCGTGTAGTAGATAACGGCAGAGGTATGCCGGAAGAAGCAATAAAGCATATTACCGAAGCTTTCTACCGTGTCGATAAATCCAGATCAAGAGCGCAGGGCGGCGCGGGTCTGGGCCTGACACTCTGTAAAGAAGTAATCAATCTTCATAACGGAACGATTGCCTTTGCTTCGCGTGAAGGAAACGGAACGTGTGTTACTGTCACGTTAAAGGAGATCGAAAGATGAAAAAGATAAGTCTTGTCATTCTTGCGGTTTTCTTCATCATGGCAGCAGCTCTCGGCTGGTTCCTTCCTGTTGCAGCATTCAATATTGAGGACAGATTTTACGAAGGAAAGCAGGAGGCGTTAGACATTGCACAGATCAACCTGTCGTACAGGGAAGACCTCGCAATGAACCAGAAGATCAACCTGGTAAAGTATGATATCAACAATGCAGAAAACATCCAGCTCGAAAAAGGTGTATTCAGCACAGAGGAAGATATCGAACGCATCATATCCGATTTTATGTATGACTTCACCGGCAAGAAGTATGACTTAAGCAATTCTTTATATGCGAAACCGGTGCTTGTTAACTTAAAGAATAACAGAGGTACGATCGTTATTTGGACAATAAGCTGCTGGGTAGACGGCGACTGGGGTTTCGAATGTTGTGTAGATGATAAGACCGGTGCCATTCTCCGCTGCGCTTTTAAGACAAGTGGTGAAGCGGATTGGGACAGACTTGTGCCCGGAGCATATAACTCTAAAGATGTGGCGAAAGCAATAACTGAGAGGATCAGTAATGCTTTGTATAATCATTATCAGAAACAGGTATCTGCAAAGCTTGTAACTTACCGTAAAGTTCAGGATCTGCCGCAAGAAAGTACGCTCGGGTACCGTCTTGTATTCAGAGATGCGAAGAACTATACCTTCCAGATAACGGTAAATACTTATATATATGAAGGCAGAATCGAGACATATTAATTTTATTCAATTGATGCCGTTTTGATGCCGATTTAGTACTTTTTTGATTTTTCCCTTTGCAATAATAAGCTCAGAAGTTAAGCAAAGGAGGAAAAATTTGATGTTTCCTGAATTGACTTTAAAGATTAGAAATCATGCCGCAAATATGGGGAGCGGATTTGTTGTGATTGCGGGCTTCTTGCTCGCAATCACCATGGTGTTTGTTATCGTGTTCGCACGTTGGAACGGAGTAAAGAACAGTACTTCATATAGTATAAATGATGACAAACCTAAGATAGAGTCAACGATTGATGATTCAGGATGCGTTTCATTGGTAATTCCTGAATTGCAATAAGAAGTTAATCTTCGCCGACAAAAACATTCCAAGATGCAATCTCTGTATCGCTTATGGTCTTCATAATGAGTTTTGCATTGTCGAGAAGATAGTCGCTGTAGCCCGAAGACCAACCGCGTTTAACCAGTTCCTTGACAATTTCGCCGCTTATCTCTTCGATCAAATCGACCTTACCCAGACTTTCTTCTTCTTCGCTCATTTGAGAAAGCTTAATAAGCGGCTTCTGCACGCTACTCAAGGTGGTAAACTCATTCATCGCTCTGAAGCGCCATTTGTAATATGGCATATATCGGCCATTTAAAAGGAACAATGCCGCAGTTATCTTATATATGAATTCTGTAACACAGAAATAAGCGGCGCCGATGTCACCACGTTTAATGGAGCGGGAATAATTGAATTGCCCGGTTTTACCTGCCATGGCAAGGTCTGCAGCGACTTTCTTCTTTAATATGTCTTCGGGATAATATCCCGCCCAAACATTTCTTATACTTGTAAATTCGCCCGAAGGGTCACGGAAAACTTTTCCGTTGACTGCTTCGGCTAAATGCTTCTGCGGCGTAGCAAGCCAGTCCTGTGTTGTAGCGGGCACATGTGTCATTCCCGTATGTTCATAATAGAATTCTTCGATGCTGTGAACGCCTACTCTGTGGCGTCTTGCACCGGTCATTATATTGCTTGGTTCAGACATTCCGACATCGCTTCTGTGGTTTAATATGAATTCTTCAACAGGAAGTTCTTCGTATGCTTTTTCCAAGTCGTCGCCGATCTTCTTTTTAAGCTCTTCCGGAAGCCACAGACAGAATCCGGGAGCATAGTCGTGATCTCTTGAAATGTAGTCATCGTACCCGAAAGCCTCTGATGTCTGTCCGACAAGGCCTGCTGCGATCTGATCCTTATATTCAGGGAAATTCTTTTCGAGCATGGGAAGACCATACTCTTCGAAAAACACTTCCGATATCTTAAGTCCGTTCCACATGAGCGAGAGCCCCTTTTCGATAGAATAAAAAGAAGCGCTGACCATCAACGCTTCTTTTATTTTACATTAGTTTTCCGTTTTTAAATTATTTTGCAGCTGCCATCTGCTGTGCCTGAACTGCAGTGATACAGATAACGCCTGCGAGCTCATCTACGCTGCATCCTCTCGAAAGGTCATTGACCGGAGCTGCGAGGCCCTGAAGGAAGCTGTATGCTTCAGCCTTGCCGATCCTCTGGATGAGCTTATATCCGATGTTTCCTGCTTCAAGGTTAGGGAAGATAAGGACGTTAGCCTGGCCAGCAACAGGTGAGCCGGGTGCTTTTGAAGCGCCGATCTCGGGAACGAGAGCTGCATCGAGCTGGAGTTCGCCGTCGAGAAGGATATCAGGATACTTTTCTTTCGCGATCTTAACAGCTTCTACAACCTTATCAACGAAGGGGTGGTTGGCTGAACCTTTTGTGGAGTGGCAGAGGAATGCGACCTTGGCTTTCTTGCCCATAAGAGCTTCGAAAGAAGCTGCAGATTCAGCGCCGATCTCAGCTAATTCTTCAGGATTGGGGTCCTGCATTAACGCACAGTCAGCGCAGAGGATGATGCCGTCTTCGCCGAATTCGCAGTCGGGGATCTCGAACATGAACGCGATCGATGCGATCTTTCTCTCAGGTGCAGTCTTAATGATCTGGAGAGCGGGGCGGAGCATATCTGCCGATGTGTGGCAGGCGCCGGAAACAAGGCCGTCAGCGTTGCCTGATTTGACCATCATGATGCCGAAAGTGAGCTTGTCTCCCATAATGAGCTCTTTTGCCATGTCAAAGGTCATGCCCTTCTTGGCTCTGATCTCAGCAAGAAGAGCTGCATACTTGTCGATCTCAGCAGACTTTGTGTGATCAAGGATCTGAACGCCTGTGAGGTCTGCTCCGAGTCTTGCAGCAGAACCCATGACTTCTTCTTCGGTTCCGATGATGATAGGTGCTGCAGTGCCTTCTGCGAGGACCTTTGCTGCAGCGAGTATTGTTCTGTCGTCTTCTGATTCGGGAAGAACGATAGTCTTAACGTCGCTTCTTGCTCTCTGCTTGATTGTCTCGATAAAGCTCATAAATATACTCCTTACAGGTAATCAAATCCTTCGAATCTCGGTTTGCCGGGATATGTCTTTGCGTGTTCTTCGCCTCTTAAGACTCTGAGCGCTGCAGCTCTCATAGCTTCGTGCTCGAGCTCTCCGGGATAGGATGCAACAGGTGCTATCCAGCCGCATGCTTCCTTGATGCCGTCATATACGTCCTGGAAGCGCATGAGTCCGCCGGTTAAAACGATTCCGTCAACTTCGCCGTGAAGAACGCATGCCATTGAGCCGATCCACTTTGTGATCTGATAGATCATTGCGTTCCAGATGAGGGTAGCCTTAGCATCGCCTGCCTCAACCAATTCGTGAATAGTATCAGAGTTGGATGTGCCGAACCATGAGGAGAGTCCGCCTGTTGCCATGCAGAGGCTCCTGATCTCTTCCTTCGGTCTGTCATATAACTTTGTAAGAACGTCTGTGATCGCCATTGTACCCATTCTTGTAGGTGTCATCGGGCCGTCACCGCCGCTGCCGTCGTTGGCATCGATCATTCTGCCGTGCTGGTGAGCGGTAATCGTGATGCCGCCGTCAATGTGGCAGACGATAAGGTTCATCTCGTTATATTTTTTGCCTACGCTCTTAGCGTATTTGTGTGCTGTGGCGCGGAGGTTAAGAGCGTGTGTCGCAGATGTCCTGTAAATGCCCTTAACGCCTGTGATCCTTGCAACGTCCTGATACTCGTCTACAACGATGGGGTCTACCATGAGAAGTCTTCCGCCGAACTCGTCGTGAAGCTGCTTTGCCATCTGGACGCCTAACATGCTCGAATGATAGACACCGCCTTTTGCCTCGCGGATATCGTTTACGAGCCTGTCGTCTACTTCATATGTGCCGCCCTCGATAGGGTAGCATGCGCCGCCTCTGCCGACGATCGCATCAACGCCAGTAAGGTCGATATTGTTGTCAGACAGCCACTTTCTTACGTATTCCATACGGTAATCAAGCTGGTCGTTAATTGTCGGGAAGTTCTTTAAGATCGCTGAATCGTGGAAAACGTTGCCTTCAACTACGCTTTTCTCGTTCTCGAAAAACTCGACTTTGGTGGAAGTACTGCCGGGGTTAACCACAAATATGCGGTATACTTTCGAATCTGACATGTTTTTTCCTCTTTTATTATTAATACTACGACAGTATACACGCATTTTGCCCCAAAGATACATATGGCAAATATTAAAATAATTAAGGTAGCGTTAAGGTGCGGTTTGGTTGCAATTAATGAATTGTAAGTATTATTTAAGTATAATTACACCGAAAAGAGCAGGGAAAGGGATACGGAGGATAATATGGAAGAAAAAGCTTTGCGCAAGGGTTTATCGGTAGCTGCGATCATTCTTACAGTTATTTGTGCTTTGTTGATCACATTAAACAATACAAACGGCCTTCTCTACGGAGACAGGGCTTCGTTGTACGGAATACCGTTCATAGCGGCCTTTGCAATACCGCTTCTGGCAGTTCTTGTCGTTCTCTCGCGCTGCTGCAACAGCACGGATACCGTTGAAGAAACAATTGCTGCAATAGCATCCCGATTTGCCGTCTGGGGCTGGTGCTTCATATTCCCGATCAGGTTCGCTTCGTTTGCTTTGAATCTGATCTGCCCTGAATTCTATAAAGCACACTTCACAACGATCTATCTTCTCATGAATGCATTTAATGTAAGTGTATTGGGCTGCCTTGTTCTCGGCCTTTCGCTTAAGGCGCTTCCTACGGTAAATATCGAGAAGAAGAAACTTACTTTCGGACAGATAATGCTTCTCATAATGATGGTCTACGGCCTCGCGCAGGTAGGCTCTCTTATGGGTATGCCTATCCACACCGCTTTGTCATCGGTTACTATTTTCGGTGACGGCTCCTCTGAAGATGCTATTAATAATCTCAAGAACAGCCTTATAATCGGTTCCGGTACATTTATCAGGATCCTTACGGTAGGTATCATTCCGGCTATTTTCGAAGAGCTCTTGTTCAGAAAGTTCCTTATCGATAAGACGCTCCGTCACGGTGAGTTTATAAGCTGCGCAATGTCGGGAATCATGTTCGGCCTCTGGCACGGCAATTTCCAGCAGTTCTTCTTTGCATTCTTCTTAGGCGTGCTTTTCGCGTTCGTTTATATCAGGACCGGCAGGATCATCTATACCATGATCCTTCACGCAAGCCTCAATCTCGTAACCTCCTCGGTCACGATCGAGCTGCTCTCTGAACTTCTTAAGCGCCTGGGCATGGACATGAACACAGGAACCATTGACCCGAATATTGATTACGATGCGGTTATCCAATCAGTCCTGCCGCTCATGCTCATTCTCCTGCTCTGGGTCATCATCCTCGCAGGTTTCCAGATCGCAGGCTTCGTCATGCTTATCGTAAGACGTAAGAAATTCAAGCTGATGCAGATAGTAGGAGAGCTCCCCAGAAAGACCATCATCCACAAGATGACGCACAGCGTAACCATGTGGGTATTCTTCACACTCGCGCTGCTGCTGTTCGTGAATACGTATCTGCCGGATATATTGGCGTTTATACTTAAGTAAGTGTCCGTATTAGCCCGAATGAACGGCAAAACATTCGGCGGCGCCGTTCATTCCGCCTGGAATTCGGCCCGAAAACACCCAAACCCCAGGCAAAACATACGGCGGCGCCGTTCATTCCGCCGCTCAAAACGCTCTTTTTGGCCCAAATGAACGGCAAATCCAGCGGCAGCGCCGTTCATTCCGCCGTTCCAAACACAATAAAACAAAAGAGGTTGCCCTGTGGACAACCTCTTCTATTTGCATAATCAGTTGATAAGAATTACTTCTTGCACTTCTTAGAAGGCTTTGTGTTAACCTTATCCTTGAGTGCCTTACCAGCCTTGAACTTAGGAGCTGTGCAAGCCTTGATCTTTGTAGCAGCGCCTGTCTGAGGATTGCGGCCAGTTCTAGCAGCTCTCTCGGATGTCTCGAATGTACCGAAACCAACGAGCTGAACCTTACCCTTGTTCTGGAGCTCATCAGAAACTACTTCGATGAAAGCCTTAACTGCAGCGTCAGCATCCTTCTTGGAGATGTCAGCCTTAACAGCGATTGCATCAACTAATTCTGTTCTGTTCATTATTAATTCCTCCCTTGGAATATGGGTTAATTACTTTGCCGGGAAGACCTTTCGGCACCGACAATGCCGATATTATAAAGTTCTTTGACATTAAAAACAAGAGAATTTGAGGCTTTTTGGAAGGATTTTTTCTGAAAAAGCCTTATTTTTAGGGATTTGTAACATTATTACACCCTATTTATAAGGGGTTGACGCCCCTAAATCCGTGTGATAGTATAATGAACAAATGAACATATGAGCAATCGTTCATATGTTGGAGGAAGGAGAAAACGTAGAATGCCGCACAATCACGAGGAACTTTTAAAGCATGTTTCGGCAGATATGCCTTCAGATGAGCTTTTGCAGGACTTGGGCGACCTTTTTAAGGTTTTCGGTGATACGACCAGGATCAAGATCATGTATGCGCTCTATGAAGATGAGATGTGTGTATGTGCTATTGCAGATCTTTTGAAAATGACACAGTCGGCCATTTCGCACCAGTTAAAGGTCCTTAAGGCTGCAAACCTCGTTGCTTCCAGGAGAGAGGGCAAGACGATCTATTACCGTTTAGCTGATGAACACGTCAAATCGATAATCGCTCAGGGATATGAGCACATTACAGAGTAATGTAATTAGAAGGAGACATACATATGAAAAAGACATTTGAATTGGAAGATCTCGACTGCGCTAACTGCGCCATGAAGATGCAGGAAGCGATCCTGAAGATCCCCGGTGTTAAGGGCTGTGAGGTTAGCTTCATCAAGCAGAAGATGACTTTGGAAGCTGATGACGCCGAATTCGACAAGATCGTAAAGCTCGCAGTCAAGGCAATCGCGAAGGTAGAACCCGACTGCACAGTATTACTGTAATTAAACGCCGCAGCCTTAAAACTGCGGCTTTTTAAGGAGTAAACGTTATGAAGTACAAACTGACCCGCAAACAGAAGAAAATGCTGATAAGGATAATCATCGCTTTTGTTTTATTGGTGATCTCACTTGTCACGTTACACTTCGTCGAGCTCCCCTGGTGGGCTGAGCTCATTATCTATGCGGTTCCTTATATTGTTGCGGGTTACGATGTACTTAGGACGGCTTTTATCAATCTGATCCACGGCCAGATTTTCGATGAGAAGTTCCTCATGATGGTCGCTACTATCGGCGCTTTCGGTACTGGTGAATACCCTGAGGCATCTGCGGTAATGCTCTTCTACCAGATAGGTGAGCTTTTCCAGAGCATTGCTGTCGGCAGATCTCGAAAATCCATCGCCAAGCTCATGGATATCAGGCCTGACAGCGCGTGCGTCATTCGTGACGGTCAGGAAATAGAAGTGTCGCCTGATGAGGTTGAAGTTGGAGAGATCATCATCGTTAAGCCCGGCGAAAAGATTCCGCTCGACGGTGTCATTATCGAAGGCGAGAGCTCTGTTAACCAGGCTGCCCTTACGGGTGAATCCGCTCCTGTGGATAAGGCTTACAGCGACAACGTTATCTCCGGAACGCTCAATCTTACGGGCGTTATCAAGGTAAGGACCACATCGACATTCGGCCAGAGCACGGTATCCAAGATCCTGGAGCTCGTCGAGAATGCATCCGATAAGAAAGCGAAGGTCGAGAATTTCATCACGAAGTTCGCGAGATATTACACTCCGATAGTTGTTATCGCAGCATTGGTACTGGGAATTGTACCGCCGTTGTTCATGGGAATCGGCGACGTGGAAGTCTGGAAAACATGGCTTACGAGAGCCTGCGTATTCTTAGTCGTATCCTGTCCCTGCGCACTCGTTGTATCTGTCCCGCTGTCTTTCTTCGGCGGTATCGGCGGCGCTTCCAAGGACGGAATCCTGATAAAAGGCGCCGGATATATGGAAGTCTTGTCCAAGATCGATACTGTAGTTTTCGATAAGACCGGAACGCTTACAAAGGGCGTGTTTGCGGTAGATGACATTCATCCGAATATCGTAAGTGCCGCTGAGCTTCTGGATATCGCTGCCTGCTGCGAGAGCTTTTCGAGCCATCCCGTTGCACAGTCTATCGTAAGGGCGCACGAAGGTCATATAGACAAGTCCCAGATAGGTGAAGTAACTGAGATCGCCGGAAAGGGCGTAAAGGCTGTAGTTGAGGGCAGGACATACTATTGCGGCAACGGCCAGCTCATGGAAATGTGCAAAGCTGACTGGCACGACTGCCACATGACAGGAACCATTATCCACATTGCGCGTGAGGGAAACGGAACATGCGAGTATCTGGGCCATATCGTAATTAATGACCAGATCAAGGAAGATTCCGAAGCGGCTATGAAGAGCCTTAAAAATGCAGGCGTTAAGCGTCTTGTAATGCTTACGGGCGACAAGAAGAGCGTGGCTGAAAATGTTGCAAACAAGCTCGGTCTTACAGGCTTTTTCGCAGAACTTCTTCCTGCAGATAAGGTGTCGAAAGTTGAAGAATTATTGAAGGACGGAAAAGGCAGACTCGCATTCGTTGGTGACGGCATAAACGATGCTCCGGTTCTCATGCGTGCAGACTGCGGAATCGCGATGGGCGCAATGGGTTCTGATGCCGCGATCGAATCTGCGGATGTAGTCTTAATGGATGACAAGCCGTCGAAGATCGCTGACGCCATTAAGATCGCCAGAAAGACGATGAGGATCGTTTGGGAGAACATCGTTTTCGCGCTCGGCGTAAAGGCAGTAATCCTCGTTCTTGGCGCGCTCGGTATCGCGAATATGTGGCTCGCGGTATTCGGTGATGTAGGCGTTCTCATCATCGCGATCCTTAATGCGATGAGATGCATGAGAAGACTTAACAGGTAAGGTTTATGTTCTGGAATAAGATATCTCCTGTATATGACCTTTTCGAAAATGTTTACAACGGCAAGGTCTATAAAGGAACAGGCGAAAAAGTCGCAGAATATATTGATAAGACTGATGATGTTTTGGAGTGCGCCTGCGGCACAGGTGCTATCACGGTAAGTATTGCTCCGAACTGCAAAAGCCTTATAGCTACTGACTTTGCGGAAGGAATGCTGAAGCGCGCGAAAAAGAAATGCAAAAGATTCGAAAACGTGTCAGTTCAGTTCGCGGATATTACAAATCTCGCGTTTGATAACGGTTCTTTCGATAAAGTTGTTGCAGGCAACGTTGTCCATCTGCTTCCTGAACCCAAAAAGGCACTGGAAGAACTCGAGAGAGTAGTAAAACCGGGCGGCAAGATAATTATTCCCACGTACATCAATATGTCAAAGAAATCGTCCGGAATTGCGGTCAAATTCGTTGAGGCACTTGGCGCAGAATTTAAAAGACAGTTTGAACTTGATTCTTATAAGAAATTCTTTGAAGACATGGGTTATAACAATGCCGAATACTATGTTGTTGACGGCAGGATGCCCTGTGCCATCGCTGTGATAACTAAGAACTAAGACTCTTGGGTTATAATAGGATCAGACTAGAAAATAAGAGCAGAGTTTGGTTATGTTTGATCCGAAGACTAACAAGTATCCGTATCCGTCAGAGACTGACCGTCACTACCTCGAGATCCATAAGGACAGGGGCCTGGTTTTTGATAGCGATTATCCCTATATAGATAAGTCAGGCTGGTTCAGGTTTAAGCAGAACATGACCCGCATTTTCCTTAATGTGATCGTTTTCCCTATAGCAACGGTCCGTCTTGGCCTTAAGATCGAAGGCAGAGAGAACCTGAAGAAATACAAGGACGTTATTGACGGCGGCGTAATCTCAGTCTGCAACCATGTGCATATGTGGGATTACATCGGAGTAATGAAGGGCATACGCCCGCACAGATCAGGACTTCTTGCCTGGGCACCTAATATTAACGGCGAGAATGGCACGCTCATCCGCATGGTCGGCGGCATTCCGATCCCCGAAAACACTGTAGCAGGGCAGAAGGCTTTCCTTAAGGCCGTCGGCGGACTTTTGAAAGATCACGGCTGGCTTCACATCTATGCCGAAGGCAGTATGTGGGAATACTATCAGCCGATACGTCCTTTCAAGCGCGGAGCATCGCTCATCGCAGTAAGTAACGACAAGCCGATAATTCCTTTGGGATATTCATACCGTGAGCCTGGCTGGATAAGGAAGCACATTTTCAAACAGATCGCATGCTTTACCCTGCATATCGGTGAACCTGTATTTCCTGATAAATCTTTGAAGCCCAAGGACCGTGAGAAAGACCTCACAATACGTGCAAACAAAGCCGTCTGCGCGCTTGTAGGGATCGATCCTGAGAAGAATATTTATGAACCTGAATTCAACGATTCTAAGCGCATAGATTACTATACGGAAGAATACGGTGTCGGATATAAAGGTTCGTGGTAAGTTGATTATTCCTCCTCATAAGATATAATCATAATAATGATAAAATTATGATAAAGTTATGGAGGAAATTATATGATCCAGATACGACCAGTTTCTGATTTGAGAAATAAGTTTACCGATATTGAAAAATGCGTTCAGAATGGTGATCCGGTGTATCTCACGAAAAACGGATATGGAACAATGGTTGTGCTCAGCATTGAGACTTATTCGCGCCTTGTGGAATCTGAAGATTACATTATGGATTATGCAGATGCAGCTGCAGAATCAACGGACAAAAGACTTTCTCATGAGCAGGTGTTTGATGAAGTTCGGAAAAAGACTAAGAGGAATAATAGAAAGTGAAATATCAGATCACACACATCAAAGGCGGAACAGATAACTGCTATATAATTTCAAACGGTAAGGATGCAATCCTTTTCGATACTGCGAGCGGAGAAAATCTTCAGCAGGTTTCAGATGAATGCAGCAAATACTATCTGAAGCTTATCGTGTTGTCACACCCTCATTTCGATCACGCAGAGAATGCTGATGCGCTGTCTAAGAAGTTCAATGTTCCTGTGGCGTATAACGAAGCAGATGACGGCATCTTTGACGACTATAATTCGCAGCCTCTGCATTCATACGGTCTTGTCGGTTTTGTGGTGCTTAAAGCATCTCTTAAAGTCTTAAGCGAGACCAAGGTCACACGTCCTGAAAACCGCTTCTTTGTTAAGGAAGGCGACACGCTTACTGATTATGGTTTCCCTGATATAAAAGTAGTCGAACTGCCAGGTCATTCCATGGGATCTATAGGCCTTCTTGTAGCTGATGATGCGATGCTTGTAGGTGATGCTCTCGATAACTGGATCAGACCCGGAATGGGACATCTCTATACTGATCTTGAGGCTGAGAAAAAGACTGTGGAAAAGATACGTTCATATGGCAGAAGAACGTATTACTACGGCCACGGAAAACCTACGGAGAATTTCTGATCAAGTAACGCAACAGCGCGTTTCTTGTTTTAGCTGATCAGCAATTCCATAATGGAGCTATCAAACCAAAGCAAAGGAGATAATGTATGGAAACTAAAGATGTATTGAAGAAGATCCGTGAAGATAACAATCTCACACAGGAAGAATTCGCAGAAAGAGTATTGGTTACAAGACAGGCTGTAAGCCGTTGGGAAACAGGCGAGACACAGCCGAATACAGAGACCCTGAAGATCTTATCAAGAGAGTTCAACGTATCGATCAATACGCTTCTCGGAAGCCCCAGACAGCTTTACTGCCAGTGCTGCGGAATGCCGCTTAATGAAGACCTCAATATCAGCAGGGAGCCTAACGGTGATTTCAATGAAGACTACTGCAAGTGGTGCTACACAGAAGGCGATTTCGTTTATAAGTCCAAGGATGCGCTTCTTGATTTCCTCGTAGATCACATGCCGAATCCCGAGAACTTAGGCGACAGTGAGAGACGCGCGCAGTACGACGGGTGGCTCTCACAGCTCAAGCACTGGAAGTAATACAGGGTATAATATCGGATAGCTTGGCATCTCCTCTCTGATATAATGTTTGAAATCAGTAGAGGAGATGCTTTTTTATGCGTGTCGGAATTATCGGTTACGGAAGTATGGGCAAGATGCTGCTTTGGAAGTTTTCAGAAGCAGGAAACATAGATAAACAGGATCTTTTTGTATCGAACAGGACTGAATCCAAGCTCGAAGATGCGAAAGGCATAGCTAAGACCGTAAGCAGCAAGGAACTTGCGTCTGCCTGTGATATCGTCTTTGTCTGCGTGAGGCCCGTTGATCTTAAGGCAGTGCTCGAAGAAATAAAGGATTCAATAAACCCAAATGCTCTGCTTGTTTCACTTAACGGCAGCGTCTCCTTTGAATCGATCCGCAAAGTAATAGATATTAAGACCGCAAAGGTTATTCCAAGTCTTACTGCAGAGATCGGAAGGTCACAGACACTTATCTGCTTTGACGAGAGAGTAAGCGAAAAAGAGCCTCTCAAAGACCTGCTCTCCTGCATCGGTGATGTTATCGAACTTCCCGAAAACGAGATGGGTATGGGCTCAGAGCTCGTAAGCTGTATGCCTGGCTTTATCGCATCGATCTTCGACGTTATCTGCAAGTCCGCCGGGGGTCATACCACTATTCCCAAAGAGCAGATAGTTAAGATGGTCCTCCAGACAATGAGCGCGACCGGAGATCTGATGCTTCAAAAGGATATGTCGTTTGAAGATGTCGTAACCAGAGTCGCTACAAAGGGCGGTATTACCGAAGAAGGCACAAAGGTCGTCTATGAGGATTTCCCGGAGACGGCAGACCTTCTTTTCGCGAAGACTCTTGAAAAAAGGCGCATTACGACAGAGATTGCAGAGAAGAGCTTCTGATAGTAAAATTCTCTTGGATTTAAGGGAGGATTATATAAATGGCTGTACTTTGCTCAAATTGTTCGGGCAGGCTTATTTTCAATCCGGCATCTCAGCAACTGGAGTGTGCCGCGTGCGGAAGCAAGTTCTATCCTGAAGATGTTAAGGATATCAATTCCGATATCCATTCCAAGTATTACGATACGAGGGTATATACCTGTGCTCATTGCGGCGCGGAGATCATTACCAGTGACACGGAAGTGTCTACTTTCTGCGTTTACTGCGGCAATCCGTCGATCAATTTCACGAGGATCTCGAAAGAATGCAGACCTGACGGAATCGTTCCTTTCAAGATAACCAGGGAGCAGGCTGTAGAGCTCGTTAAGGAGAAGTTCCACAAAAACCCGATCATACCCAAAGAAGTTAAGGCCAAGGCCGTTCCGGAGAATTTCCGCGGGATCTATGTTCCGTACTGGGTAATCAATGCGAGGTTTACAGAAGCGGATTATCTGAGCGGCATTGTAAGGAACAACAAGCGTGACGAGAAACAGTATTATCAGAGGGCCGGAAACTGCAATTTTACTAATGTTCCGATCGACGGCTCCAAGATCTTAAATGATGAGATCAGCCTGAAGCTCGAACCGTTCTATTTCAACGAAGCCAAGGAATTCGATGAAGATTATCTTAACGGTTTTTATTCCAATACGTCGGACACGACTTATTATGAACTGCGCGAATCGGCTGCAAACAGATGTCATAAGCTCTTCGCAAATGAAACGCTCACTACTGTGCCTGGCAGAAATCCGCAGGTTGAGGACTCGATCTACTGGGTGGATATTCAGGATGACCCGTTGTATATGATGATGCCGGTATGGTTTTTCACTTTTAAGCATAAGGAAAAGCCTTATACCATACTCGTAAACGGCCAGACCGGAAAGATCGTCGGAACGATGCCCTGGGAGGAAAAGCAGATAAAAGGCATAGGATGGACAGTGTTTGCCGTTGTCCTGACTCTTTTGGGTGCAGCTTTTGCCGTGCTCGCTTTCAACGTCAGAGGCCTGAACGGCATAGCCAATCACTTAATTATCGGTGCGATCTGTGTTGGAACAGCTTTGCTGCTGCCGGGTATTTCCGGAATTAAGAGAATAACCAAGAATCTGGAACTTACCAGGTCTGAAGCTATCTTCAAATATGTTAAAAGGAGGCAGGCGTAACATGTATTATGCTGAACAGTTGTATATCGTAGTCATACTGTCGATCTTCTTCTTCCTGTTCGCCTGTGCCGGAATTGCAGTGTTCGTTACATACAGGATCCTGAATAAGTATAACGATTTCGGAGAAGTCCCTGTCTGCAGCATTCACCAGTATTCGAACAACGGTATCAAATATACTGTTAACCGTGACAATGTTCATCTCGTCGAGAAGAATGATTTTATGCTGGTCAATGGTGATAATCCTTACGAAAACATTGAACGGTCAATACCCGAGCAGCTCCTGAAAAACGCAGAAAAAGAAGCTGAAAAACCGGACGTTAATCTGTAAACTGTCCCATTAATCGCTTTGAATTTACCTCATAAAACCGTAAAATTAGACCATAAAGGTTTTTGAGGTATAAGCATGATCAGGTTTAAGACATATAGTGTAATAAGGCCGGTTTCACGCGAAGTCATAGAGGATGCATTCACAGGTCTTAACGGCAGGGATATTATCTTTGTCGCGCCTGAATTTGCCAAGGCCCAGGTAGAGCGTGAGGTCCTGGGTTTTAAGGAGGCTCATTCCGAAGGGACCGGCGCTATCGATACCGGAGACGGCATCATTGCATTGTCATCTTCTCTCGTATCGGGCGACGTGATCAGCTTCAGAAAGCTCGCTGGCAATATATTAGACGACCTCGGTACCAATTATGTTGCCGAAGGCGGCGAGATCATGCTCCGCAATGCGATATATAACATTCTCGCTAACAACAAGTCTAAGCTTAAGGCATTCGGCACACTGTCATCCAGGATCGACTATATCAACATGATGATCGCCCTCTTAGGTGACTTCTCGCGCTATGGAGTCGGAATAGACGACATAGGCGAAGCGATTAAGGCTGTAGACAATGCTTCGTCAACTGTGGCTTTCGTTAACAAGCTTAAGGATCTTCATCTGATAATGACTGAGCTCGAGCAGATGAATTCCAAATACGGATTAAACCTGTTAAGAGAGCCCATAGCCCTTGCATGTGAGAAGCTGTCTTCTGCAGATCCTTCCAAGCTCTCATCCAGAAGGGTAAGCGGACTGTCTGCTCTTTTGAAGTCCAAGATCGTGTTTATAGGGTTCGGTGCCACCCGTATGCTGACACCTAAGGAGATCAGGCTCATCTCGCTCTTATCAGACCTCGGCTGCGATATCGAATTCAATGTCATTACCGGTGATTCGGGTTCTTCATTCTCGTCCGTCTATAAGGCCGGCGAAGATTTCTCGGGCATGTTAGAAGCGCTTGGCGCAGCAGGATCAGAACTTAAGATCAAAGATCTGGAAGATGTCTTAAGCCTTATCGTTAAGGGCTTTGCGTCAGACTCCATGCCTGAAGGTCTTGCCTGCGATGGCGAGATCAGGCTGGCAGAATTATCCGGCCTTGATGACAGAGTCGGATATATCTTCAACGAAGTGATCGACCTTACCAGAAATCAGGGTTACAGATACCGTGATATCAGGATCGTATGCTGTAACGAAGACATAATGAACAGGATGAGGAGTACGGCTGAACTTTATGGTTTGGACGTTTTTATAGACCGTAAGATCGCTTTGGGCGGCACGGTCGTTCCTTATATGATGCAGATCGTTTTAGAGCTCCCCAGAGCAGGATTTACGCTGGAGCTGATAATGAAGGCGATGAGATCAGGAATGCTCAGTATCCCGCCTTATATCGCCGACGGTTTTGAGAATTACTGTTATGCCAGGAATATAACCGACAGCATAAGGCTCTTTGATGAGAACGCTTATATCGCGCCTGATGACGGCAAACATAGGAAAACCACCGGATTCTGGATACTCGAAGGCACCGTTCCGGGCCTTAAGGAAGGCTTTGTCGACAGCGGTAAATTCTTCTATGAATATGTTGTCGTAAGGACTCTGATCCCTCTTAAGAAAGCCTGTGAATCGATCTATTCAGAGAAGACATTGTCCGGCAAGGCCAGGAAGAGCCTGGAATTCTTTAACGGCATGAGAGGCTATATAGAGCCTTTGCGCGACGAGTTTATTGCCAGGGGCGATGATGCTGCCGCTGTAGCTCTGGTAAGGGGCTATGACGAGCTCATAAGCCTTCTTATGTGTTCCACGCATGAGATGAACGACTGTGAGATAAGCCAGAAGGATTTCCTTTCCATGATCAGGACTGACATGAGGAACAGGACCGAAGGCACGATCCCTTTGAAAGTGGACTCGATAGAGATAACTACGCCCGAGCATGCGTTTGTTACTCCGTGTAAGGTGCTCTTTATCGTAGGCGCCCAGAAGGATAATTTCCCGTATGTCCGTATGAGGGAGGGCCTTTTAAGCGGAATCGAACTTAAGAATCTCTCTTCTGCAACGGACAGCATAGAGCTTCCTGATAAGGCCCAGAACAAGATGAGGGAAGAATTCGTTACGTGCTGTCTCCTTTTGGGTTCTGCAACGGACAGGCTCTACATGGTTCACGAATATGGCAAGCCCAAAAGCCGTGTTTTCGAATATCTCGAGAAGTTTTCCGGTGATAAGTATCACATCGTAAACACATTCAGGAATCCTGTTGCCGGCGAAGCGGTGAAGTTCAGACATGACCCGGAAAAGTCGAAGATCCCTGAAGATGTAATGGACAGGCTCCTTACAAAGCGAAGAGAAGACGGAACATCCGGAAAGGCCATATATGCGAGCGTCTCTTCCATAGAGAGCTTCAGGCAATGCGCTTTCCAGTACATGCTCAGCAGCCAGCTTAGGATCGGCCCCAGAGAAGATAACACGAAGATCCAGGCAAATTCCTTCGGAAGCCTTATACACGGTATGTTCGAAGAAGCATACAGGGGCTTAAGGGATGCGAGCGGAAAAGATCCTGAGAAGTTTAAGACGATAGCAAATCTGCTTCTTACAAACGAAGACAAATATAATGAGTTCGCCGATATATGCTTGAGGAGCGCAGCTTCTGAGAGAGCCTTGTTCGGCTCAGTTGATAAGGAAGGACATCCGATTGACAAGGTTTTCGAGATGGATACTTATGCCAAGCTCAGAAGGATGTTTACCAAGATGTTCAGAGGCGTGCTCACGGATTCTGTCGAAACTGGCTTTGTCCCCGAAGGAATCGAGGAGAAGATCGGCAGCACCGATCTGGTACTTAATATTCCGTATGAGGGCGTGGATCTGAAATTCAGCGGCTACATAGACAGGTTCGATCTGAAGAGAGATGAATCAGGAAAGATCCATTTAAGGACGATCGACTATAAGAGTTTTGAGAAAGACGTCGATGCCCAATCCCTGATAAACGGCACGCAGATCCAGCTGCCGACATATTCCGGTGCGATACTTGATAAGTATTCCAAAGAAGGCGAAGCCGTGATAGACGATTACGGTTATGTTCAGGTAGGTCTTAAGGCAAGTGACAAGGGCGAGCCTCTTACATGCGCTCCGAAGCTCTCCGGATATGATGAAGCGGCAATGAATATCGCTATTGATTATTCGAAGCACATCATTAAGGAAAGCGTCGACCAGATAACATCCGGCAAAGCAGATGCGATAACGGCAGAGCCCAAGCTTAAGCTCTGCAACTACTGCAGTTACAAGGGCTATTGCGGCAACGATCCGCAATCTCCTAAGTACAGGGAACAATTGGATCTGGGAAGCACCGGCAAATACGGAACGATGGTAACAAACTGTGAGAAGTTTGCTGAACCGACCAAATCGGGAAAAGCCAGAAAAGATCCCGGTTACGACGAAGTCACCAAGAAGATCGGTGCCGATAAGAGCATGAAGAAATCCGACAGGATAGCGATCCTCGGTATGAAAGACATACTCGAAGGCACAAATGAGAATGGAAAGGAGGAATAAGCTATGAAGTTCTCGGCTGAACAGGAAAAGATAATCAACGCGGAACTTAGCAACAACCTCGTTTCCGCATCCGCAGGATCAGGCAAGACTACTGTCCTTACGGCAAGGATCGGCGATGAAGTAATGAGCGGCAGGCTCTCGGTCGACAATATGCTCGTTGTAACTTTTACCGAAGATGCGGCTGCGCATATGGCTGACAAGATCGAAGAGAAGTTGAGAAGCCTTAGAAATGAGGCTGTCCTTAACGGCGATAACGAGATGGCAGCAAGGCTTTCCACACAGATCGATCTCCTGCCTAATGCATATATCCAGACTATGCACGGTTTCTGCTCCCGCGTCATCAAGGAGAAGGGCTATCTTTTAGAAGACGGTCCGATGGCTGATTTTACCGATCCTTCATGCAGGATATTAAGTGAGAGCGAGCAGGGCGTATTGCTCCAGACTGCAGTTGATTATGCATTTAAGAGCATGTATGAAGAGTGCAGGTCGGAAGACGATAACTTCATCAGGTTCACCAGAAGATTCGGTGACGGCAGAAGCGATGACTCTCTGGGAGGCATCGTAACAAGCACGTATAAGACTTTGCGAAGTCTGCCGGATTATCTTGATGTCTGCGAAGATTTCGTAGCTGACAGGGAAGAACGTGACAGCAAAGACCAGATCATGTATTTCGAAGGCGAAAACGAGATACCGCGTGTGATCACAGAATATCTGGCGGGCGTTAAGTCCATGATCGAAGACAGTGATTT
Organism: Clostridiales bacterium; assembly: GCA_017537905.1. Next base: position 23,954 of record JAFYJX010000073.1, read on the forward strand.
TGATTCCGTTCTTGCAGATCACGAGACATATCAGATCGTCGAAGAATATTCCAATGACGAATTCATAAGCCTCGTAAAGAGCAGGATAGATAATGTCATCGAGCACTATAAGACTCACAAAGGTGCAGATTTCTTTGATTCGCTCATGCCGCTCAAGGAACTTGGCGAACTGAAGTTTAAGTCTTTCTTCAGAGGCGCGGATCTTAAGGGCGACGATAAGCCGCTGCTCGCGATAGTGACATTAAGGCATTTCCTGACACCCGATAAGTGGACAGATTCCAAATACGATAACCCTTATGACCTTCCGGAAGAATACAGCAGCCTCATAGGTTTTACCGGGGAGCAGATCCTCGCAAACCAGAAAGAGGGAACCAAAGCCTGCAGGGCATTTGTCGATCTTCTGAAGAAGACTGACGAGTACTATGCGAAGGTCAAGAATAACATGCACGGCATGGATTATTCCAATCTCGAGCATACTGCTTATGAGATCTTGAAGACAGATGAAGCAGCTTCGTTCTACCGTGAGAAGTTTACCGAGATCTTCGTTGATGAGTATCAGGACAATACGAGACTTCAGGATAAGATAATCGAGAAGTTCGAGCGTCCTGACGGCAACGTTTTCCGTGTGGGTGATATCAAGCAGAGTATCTATAAATTCCGTTTTGCGGACCCCAAGATCTTTGGTACGAGAATGAAGGAAATATCTTCAGGTGAGCAGAAGGGAACAGTTCACTATCTGAGGGAGAACCACAGAAGTACTTGTGAAGTCTTATCCTTTGCCAATTATGTCTTTGAGCAGATCATGAGCGGAGAGGCTTCCGAGATCGAATATGACTTAAGCCAGCGTTTAAGCAAGGCGGATGAGACCCGCCATGGCGCTATTCCGAGGATAATCGTCACCGACAGCGCGGTTCCGGCAGAAGATGACGGTGATAAGACAAAGCCTGAGAGAAGGGCCGTATTTGCGGCCGTTGAGAGTGAAGTCAGGAGATATCTCGAGAGCTGCACCAGAGTCGACGGAAGCAAGACAGAATTTAAGGATATCTGCGTTCTTACGGCTTCAAATAACCAGGCTGAATCGATCGCAAGATATCTTAACGGATGCACGTTGAAGGACGGCAGGAAGATAGAAGCATCAGGCAGATTTACGACTGATGTTTTCGAAGATCTGGACATACACAGACTGATAAACTTCCTCATCTGTCTCGGCAATGAATACAGAGATGAATATCTCGCCGGAGTTATGCTTTCCAATTACAGGTTCTCGAACTTTACTGTTGCTGAACTTGCAAGTATCCAGGCATTTATCCATGAACTGGAGGGTGCTTCGCTGGAGAAGGAGCCTCTCATGTTAAGGCTTCGGATCTTTGCCGGAAAATGCAGTGATGAGCTTGCATTAAGGGTCAGGAGCTTCATCGACGTTTTTGACAGGATAAGGATGAGTTCGATGGTATCCGATATCGATGACATTATCGAGCTGATCTACCGTGAGACAGGTATCAAGGCTACATTGGAAGCAAGAGAAGGCGACAGCAGCAAGTTTGACGTATTCAAGGACTGGCTGTCCGAGAGCTTCAAACTGAGAGGCTCTGACCTGTCAGGCATTGCCGAAGAGCTCGAACAGATGAAGATCCAGATCAAGAAGGCTGATATCGAAGTTACGGATGCCAACAAAAATAAGATAACGACAATGACCGTTCATAAGAGTAAGGGTCTTGAATTCCCGTTTGTTATCCTTGTTGCGACAGGCGGACAGGACGAGAGAAAAGATACGCTCTCTAGCATCATGTTCGACCGTGACGACGGCTTCATTGCTGAAGATTTCAATTATGAGGACATTACGAGAGCACATTCTTTCGAGCAGTATATCTACAAGATGAAGATGCGGCTCGAGAGCAATGCGGAGACATGCAGGCTCCTTTATGTTGCGCTTACTCGTGCCGAAGAGGATCTGTCGATAATCACGAGTTGCGATATAAATGATAAGACGAAGACCAGCCCTATGAGGAAGGCCTTCACGCAGGCAGTGGATTATAAGGATCTGCAGTTCGATAAGCGCCACTGGCTGGCAGGAGACATGAAGCTGCCTTATTGTCTTTTCAGTGCTCTTGCGAGGAGCGCCGACGGCGCGAAATTAAGAGAGATCGCTGAATCAGGAGATCTCAAGGGCAGCAACACTGTTGCTTTTAAGGACCTGGAAGGCAATGAGACCAAGGGTTTTGAGGTTTGTGTCATTACGGCAGAACAGACGACTGAGCTCTATAAGAATCAGAAACTTCAGGCCCAGCAGAATGCTGAGGCTGAAAGAGAAGCGGAAGACGCTAAGGCTACCCCTGAATTTGATTCCGACGGAAAGCTTGTTTTCCCGGAATATAAGTATCAGGAGAGTGTCGCTGTTCCGTTTAAGGTATCCGTAACCGGTATATCAGGTGACAGGAAACCGTCTGACACTACGCACGTTGATCTCGAGATAAGAAGTATCGATGATTTTGAGAGTGCCGGCGCATCTATGCTGACGGCGGCCGCAAAGGGTACGATACTCCACAGGATAATGAGATTTATCGATCTCGACGGCATCAGGAGCGGCAGTGTCTCATTTGAATCAGAGATCGAATCGCTTATTAGCGAAGGATATCTGAATATCTGCTCTGCTGACAATGCCAGGGAAGTAGCAATACTTTTTAGGGACGGCATTATCTCATTCTGCAACAGTGACAGGTGCGAAGGTATTATTAAGAGCTTTGCCGATGGTACGGCACGTTCGGAGAAGCCTATTGTCTTTGCGGTTTATATCGAAGGCAAAGAAGGGGATTCGGCACTTGTACAGGGAATCATTGACCTGATCTATAAGACTGATGAAGGATATACGATCCTGGATTATAAGACGGACCGCCTTGAAGGCGCTGACGCTGAAGAACGTGCAAAGGAAGCGTTAGAGAGGCACAGCCTCCAGCTTAACAGCTATGCGGCCGCATGCGAAGAAGAGGGCCTTAAGGTTGCCCATAAGCTCCTTTATCTTGTGCGTTACGGGGAGTTTGTCGAAGTTTAAGATTCAGAACGCTTCTTTCCAGCATCCCTTTTGCGGATCGCACGGAAGAAATCGAGCATCATCTGGGAGCATTCCTTTTCCATGATGCCGCCTTCGAATTCGACTTTGTGGTTGTGACCGTGTGATACTTCGAAAATATCGTTGCAGGAAACTACGGCGCCGCTCTTGGGTTCGTATGCGCCGAAATAGACTTTGCGGATCCTTGACTGGATAATCGCGCCGGAGCACATTGTGCAGGGCTCTAAGGTTACATACATGTCCATGTCTTCCAGACGCCAGTCGCCTAATTTCCTGCATGCCTTATCAATAGCGATAACTTCGGCGTGGGCTATGGCATTGCCTCTTGTGAGGCGGAGATTGTGGGCCCTGACAAATATCTTGCCGTCTTTAACGATTACACAGCCGATTGGGCATTCGCCGAGATCAATGGCCTTTTCCGCTTCCTTTATCGCCTCGAGCATAAAACGCTCCTTGTCAGAGGAGGGCTTAAAGTCAGGATATAACTTGGATCTGGTCCTTGGCACGGAGAATACCTCGCTTTTTATCTTCTGGGACTGATAATACAGAGGGGAAACGGAAAGTGTCAAGGACATGGAATTTCTTCTTGACGATATAACATAAGCATATTATAATTTACGATTGCTATAAGTAGAACTATGCCTACACAGAGGGAATGCCGTATTTACGGCCCGTTTTCAACATTATCCCTGAATTATAGTCGGCGCGTGTTTGCTTAAAGCGCATACTTCAAGATAAAAGGACGATTTTTTAATGGCGACTAAACAAGGTATGTGCAAGAACTGCGGTTCGCTCGTTATGTTTGATGACAGAGACGAACTTTGCGAGTGCGTATTCTGTAACTGCGTTTTCCCTTCAGAGGAAGCAGCTAAGATTCTTGATAATCCTGACGGATATGAATTCAAGAATGAGAAATTCGAGAAGAATACACAGGCTGGCGCTAAGCACTATTATTCAAACCCCGTAATGCCTGATGTAGTAGAGAAGGCAGTACAGAGGGATAAGACCTCCAAGGCACAGCAGGCAGCAGATGTTATTAAGCTTAAGCCGAGCGAGTTCGAGATCTCTCCTAATGACGTTAAGGCTCCTAAAAAGTTCGTTATCGGAATGATCGCAGGTATCGTACTTTTTGTCGGAATCATTGTTGCGATCGCATTGCCGCTTTACATGTCTCGTAAGGCATTGCGCGCTGATCTTTCCGCAGATATGGAGCAGGTTTTCCAGATCACACCTCCCGGTGGCGAAGAGAAGACATTCGAATACAAGCAGTTCACCATCTATGGCCTTTCCTGCCAGTATGTAAAGCTTGGTCTTTCCGATGAGATTACTCAGGATGAGGCAAAGACTCTCTACGATAATTATTCCAAGCTTCGTGCAGACAAGCGCGGTTTTGAAGCAGACGACGTTGAGATGTATATCTACACACCTGAAACGATCTACTTCGCTTCAAAAGACGGCATTACAAAGGATACTCAGCCTACGGTTGAGATTTTGGAACCTACTGAGACAAGCAAGTAATCGTTACCGGCCGTTAATACGGCTTTATGGTAGTTTGCACAGCTAATTATTGACGATCTATGAGGTGATTCATCAATGACAGATTTTGAGAAAGCACTGGCACAGGCAAAGAAATTCGCAGAAAAGAACGAGAATCAGATTACTGAGACAGAGTTCGAGGCAATCACTGATTCATACAAGATAGAACCCGATGAGATGATCAATCTCAGAGCAGAGCTTGAGAACGGCGGCGTTAAGATCAGCGATCCCGATCTCGATAACGACGATACAGATATCGATACCGACGGCGAAGACGCAAATGTCGTAGACGACTCGGTCAAGATGTATCTCAAGGAGATCGGTAAGATCGAACTTCTCGATGCAGAGCAGGAAAAAGAGATCGCTCAGAGAATGGCAAAGGGTGATGAGGAAGCAAAGGTCCTCCTTATCAACTCCAACTTGAGACTCGTTGTATCCATCGCCAAGAAGTACATGAACCGTGGTCTCTCGCTCCTTGACCTTATTCAGGAAGGTAACATCGGTCTTATCAAGGCTGTTGACAAGTTCGATTACACAAAGGGATTCAAGTTCTCCACATATGCTACATGGTGGATCCGTCAGGCTATCACCAGAGCTATTGCTGACCAGGCAAGAACGATCAGAATTCCCGTTCATATGGTTGAGACCATTAACAAGCTTACAAGAGTTCAGCGTCAGCTCGTTCAGGATCTTGGCAGAGAGCCTACAACAGAAGAGCTTGCTGAAGCTATGGGCATGGAAGTAGCAAAGATCAGAGAGATCCAGAAGATCTCCCAGGATCCTATTTCCATCGATAAGCCGGTAGGTGAGGAAGAAGACAGCCACCTGGTTGACTTCATCTCTAACGATGAGCTCGCTGCACCTGAGGAAGAGGTTGCAAGGATCCTTTTGAAGGAAGACCTTATCCAGGCTTTGAACGGCTTAACAGACAGGGAAAGAAGAGTTATCGAATTAAGATTCGGTCTTAAGGACGGAGTTCCTATGACTTTGGAGCAGGTCGGTAAGAAGCTCGGCGTTACACGTGAGCGTATCAGACAGATCGAGGCAAAAGCCATCAGAAAGCTCAACAGATCGCCTAAGTCAAAGAAGCTCGAAGGTTATTCCGACTGATAAGCCTGTCAGCTTAAGTAACCTTCCTTTTCGGGGATATTAGATAGTGGCAGACCGAAGACGATATTCATTTTACAGAGGACTATTTACAGGGGACGTTTTGAATTTTTCGAAGCGTTCCCCTTTTGTCAAGGAGATCATGTTCGAGAGGATCTATCCTTCGAAGATAATCCTTCCTATGAAGATGCATTACGGCGTTCCTGCAATCCCTGCCGTTAAGGTCGGTGATTACGTCAGGATCGGCCAGTGCATCGGAGTCCCGCCCAGGGGTTCGTTCTCCGTTCCTGTTCACAGCGGCATTTCGGGAAAAGTATCCGACATCTCGGAAATCGTGCTTCCCAACGGAATCATTACGCCTGCAGTTACCATCGTAAATGACATGAAGCGTACGAGGCTCGATTCGGTAAAGCCCAGATCAGGCTTTAAGATAAGCGCCAGCGAGACTATCGGCATTATCAGAGCTGCCGGCATCTGCGGTATGGGCGGTGAGGGAATTCCTACAGCCGCAAAGCTCAACAGGGCAAGGACTGAAGTCGTAAAGGAATTCCTCGTAAACTGTCTTCAGAGTGAGCCTTATTCGACATGTGACCTCGTGGCAATTACGGAATATCCGGATTATGTTGTGCTCGGTTCATGCGCATGTGCCAGAGCTGTAGGCGCTTCGAAGCTCGTTTTCCTCATTTCCGAGAACAGAAAAGAGCAGAGGAAGGCCCTTGCCAATTCAATAGAGAAAATCAAGGGAGATTTTAAGGACCTTGAATTCGATATCAAGCTCTTCAGGGAGCGTTTCCCGCAGGGATACTACAGACTGGTTGCCAGAGCTCTGTACGGCAAGAATTTAGCGCTTGGCGAGACGCTCGAAAAGTCCTGCAAGGCAGTTCTTTTCAACTGTTCAACCATGCTCGCCTGCTGGGAAGCTTTATCCGATAACATTCCGATGATGAGCAGGATCGTTTCCGTTACGGGAGACGCGTCAGGCGGACATAATATGCTGGTTCCGGTAGGAACTCCTGTATCCGAGCTCCTGGCTAACGCCCAGGATATCAAGAACGGCAGCGACAGGATCGTTTGGGGCAACTGCCTTACCGGAATCGAGATAAAAGATCCCGAGCATACGCCCATCGTTAAGACGACATCGGTCATATCAGTTATCAGGAGATCTGAGGTTCCGAAGACACCTTGTATCCATTGTGGTCTTTGTTCCGAATGCTGCCCGATGAATCTTTCACCGAATACGATCTATGAGATGCTCAATCAGGGTTTAAGACAGAAGGCATCTGAGGAAGGTGCCAGAGAATGTATCGCGTGCGGTTCGTGTTCTTATGTATGTCCTGCCGGTATCAATCTGACGACATCTATCGCAAGCTTTGCGGGAGAGGGCAGAATAATCGAAGTTAATTCGCTCCTGGATAACAGCAGCGCCGGAGACAGGATGTTTGAGGACTATGCGGCATCTTATATCGGAGAGACTTCGCTTCTTGAAGATTATTCTGACGGAGACGAGAATATCAGTAAGAAGTCGCCTGATTCGATCACACTGCCTTTCGAGAGGGATAAAGAAGTATGAGTACTGATAATAAACAGCTTGCACCCTTTATCCATACGGAGAAGAACGCTCCGTATATCTATATCACGATCCTTGTATCGCTCGTGCCCTGTATCGTATGCGGTATTTTCTATTACGGCCTCAGAGCATTGATCCTTATACTGTTTTCTATGGCAGCCTTTGTTTTGGTTGACACTTTCTGCAAGAGATTTACAGGAAGAAGATCGGGCGGGGACTACTTTGACGTAAGCTCGCTCGTTGAAGGTCTCCTGATAGCTCTTATGCTTCCGCCTGATACGACGCTTATCACTGCGCTTACAGCTGTATTGTTCGCGTCGATTGTTACCAAGCAGGTATTCGGAGGCGCAGGAAGCAATATCGTTAATCCTGCGTGCGCTGGCAGACTGTTTGTCGAACTCGTTATGCCGTCTGCTACGCAGGGCCTGTCCTATGGTGAAGATAATTCCAGACTGCAGCTGATGAGCCTGATCATCCAGAAGAAACCGGGCGCGCTGCCTGATCTTACTCAGTTGTCATTTACAGAGCTTATCAGCGGCAACTATCCCGGCATGATCGGTACGGCTTGCTTTGCATGCATTCTGGCTGGAGGCCTGTTCCTTACTCTTAAGGGCACGATGAGGCTTTATTCTCCGGTTTCATACATAACAACGCTTCTGGTCCTTTATCCGATCGCCGCGATTTTCGAGACGAGAGCATTCAGCTTCGACGGAATGGTGGTATATGTCATGTCTTCTGGCGCTATATTCGTTGCGGTATTCCTCTTGGGAGATCTGACAACGATGCCTTCGAGATTTGCTTCGGGCGTTTTCGCTGGCGTTGTATGCGCTGTGCTGACGCTTATTACAAAGCCTTTCTTATCACCGATGGTATCGCTCCTGGCACCCGTCATGGCTGTTAATTTCCTCTCATTCGTATTGGACTTCTTCTCGAAAACTCTTTCCAGAAGAAAGTTCCGTTCCAGGGAGGTGGATGTATCATGATGACCCATACCCAGTTAAAGCAGCTCATAACTGAAGCCGTACTCCTTTTGATACTTGGCATCGCTCTTGTTATCGGAGGTTATTTCATATCTTCCGAGAATGCCAATAAGCGTATGCAGAGCTTATATCAGACAAGATTTGAATCTGTTATGCAGTCAGCTTCATATGAGAAGGTTACGAGCAAGGCTTTGAACGGTTTCCCTGAGATCAAGGGTGTTTATATCGGTTATAACAGCTCCGGTGCTCCCGAAGGCTACGTTATCGATCTGACGGTCAAATCCTTATACGGAAAAGACTTAAGCATGCTCGTAGCGCTCGATTACGAGAGCACGAGGATCTCCGGTCTGGCACTTGAGCCCAGTGATGACGAGAATGCTTTTTATATCAGTAACAGCGATATGAAACAGATATCGGATAAACTTATCGGAAAACAGATCCCTATTGCTTTCGTAAAGGAAGAGAAGAAGGACGACAAGAATTCCGACAAGATCATCGTTCCGGGATTAAATGACGGTGTTTACTATGCCCAGCGTCTTTACGACGACAGAAACCGCTATATCGATTATGTCGAGATGGAGGTAAAGAACGGCATCATTACCAAGGTAAAATGGGACGCCTTCAGTACCGATAAGACAAACCACGACAGAAGTGAAGCTGCTCTGAAGGGCGCTTACGTGGTTAACGGACTCGACTGGGCGACACAGTCTTATAACATCTGCCACGCTCTCCTCGAATGTCAGGATCCCGACAGACTCGCAATGAAGTCCGACGGTACTACCGATATCGTTAAGGGCGTTACTTGCGATATAAGGCCGTTTTACGAGCTTACGATGGAATGCATCTCAAATTCGCGCGCAAACTACGATAAGGAAAAGTATATGGTAGGTCTGGACATGATTCTCCTGCATCTTTTCCAGAAGGACGCTGAGGACCTGGAATACTTGAACGATGACGGCCATGTAGTATTCTCTTTCGAGAAGACCCCTGAAATATATACCGTTTATAACGACGATAACGTTGCAATAGGATATATGGGTGTTATGGAGATCGAAGCAAAGATCAGAGGCATAACCATTCCAAACAGCGGCGATAACAATAATGCGCAGACCGGCAAAAATAAGACTGAAGAGACCGGTACAGGCGTTATCGAATATGACGGCTCTGAAGACGGACTGAGTTCCGGCGGATCATCTGACGATCAGATCTTTACGGAGAGTTTGGACGATCTCCCGATGTCCGAAATGGCTTCATTCATCGAACCTGTCTCTGACCGTTACGATCAGACCAGAACTGTAGTTAAGGCATGTAACACCTGTTACAAATTCCTCAAGGAATATCTGAACTGGAAGGTAACGTAATGGGCTTGTTTACTGAGAAATACAATACGCCGTTTGATAACGAGCAGACGAGAAGACCTCCGGAAGACAAGCTGACAGCAGCTCATGTCAGACCTGCGAGATACCTTTCCACAAGAGCTTCATTGCTCCTGGGCTATACGATGGTGTCACTCTGTCTGGAATTCATGATCCCCGGAAATGTGATCTGGTGGCCTGTCGCATGTTCATTCGTATGCCTTCTCGCGTGGGCAATAACACTGAGATTCTTCATGCCGAGAAATCTCTCGGTAATCACGTTTGCTTTTGTTATGGCGCTCTTAGCGGCAGCATGCGAATTCTCTCACATGTTCGGCCTTTGCGCGCCCTACGCGCTCGCAGGATTCATTCCTATGGCCATAGGAATAATGTCCGTCGCAAGATTCAAATCCGACGATAACGACAAGTTCACCAGGCCCGAATTCGGCAATGAAGTAATGCTGCCATATGGTATTGCGCTTGCATGCTCGGCATTCGGAGTACTGATATCTTTTATTTTCGAAAAGAGATACCTGTTCGTATCGCTCCTTGCTTCGGTAATGTTCCTTATCGTTATGAGCTGGGTAATATCAAGGCTCTCAGGAATCCCGAGGTGTGCCACATCCAAAAAGCATACTGAATTCTGGGATATCCCTGTTGCTGATATTTCCGAACTGAAGAGATTCTTAAGCGCCAGAGGCGAGTTTGCTGTCGTCTGCGTGCTCTGTATGGCCGCAGAATTCGTCTTGAAGATTTTTACTGATAATGAGCTGTTCAGGCTCACAGCGATCCCAGCGAGCGTAATTCTGGCGATTATCGTGGGTTCTGTCATGGTATATGCCGCCAAGCATAATTTCAGGAGCTCGATCTTCGGCTTAAGGTTCTTTATAAGCGAAGTTTCAATAGCTGCTGCTTTTATTTCTATGATCTTCATGGTAAATCCTGATTTCCCGAAGATCCACCATCTGCTCATTTCGCTGGTATTGATCGTAGCCACTGATACGATCATCACAGGCATTATGTCGGTTATCAGAAGACGCCTGATCTTCGTATCCAAGTCCAAATACATTGACGGACTGCCGTTTTATCTGATTCTTATAACTTTGGTAATAATGCTTGTTGAGACTTGTCTTTATAGTATTCCGGGTTTGTGATATAATCTCGGACGCCTGATTGTGTAGCTCAGCTGGATAGAGCGACCGCCTCCTAAGCGGTAGGCCAGCGGTTCGAATCCGCTCACGATCACCAATAAAATCAAGGGGTTTGGGGTTCCAAGCCCCTTCATTTTTGGTGGCTAAAAAGTGGCT
>JAFYJX010000074.1 GCA_017537905.1 Clostridiales bacterium
AAAGCCCATTTATGGGCTGCTACGGGTCAAAGGCAATAAGGCTTGAACGAAATGTGAAAGCCAGCGTCTTGAGGCGCTGGCCGGTAACAGAGGCTTATAGCCTCAGTGCAAACCACCCGTTTGACGGGTGGTTATGATTTGTTTGAATTTAAGACAGCCTGTCAGTCAAGTTCTACCTCGATGATGCCGCCGATCTTATCCTTGGGAAGGATGTTGGTGCCTTCGCTGACGACTGAACCGTTAACGGTGATCTTCTTAACGGAGGAAGCCTTTTCGTCCATATCGTAGATAACCGTTACGGGCTTGCCGTTGAATTCGAAGCTTACGGAAGCCTTGCCTTCAGAGTCGAACTGGGAAGGCAGGAGCTTGGGCTCAAATACCATGTCGCCGTAAGAGCCCTTGATGCCGAACATCTCGGTAAGGACTGTGAGCATGAGCCAGCTTGCCGCACCTGTGAGGTAATGGTAAACGCCTCTGCCCTTGGGATCGAAATATTCGGGGACGCCGGGATAGATCTTACTCTTCTCAAAGTCTGTTGCGTGGCGGTAGAGTGTGCCGAGAACTTTCCAGCCTTCTTCCTTAAAGCCCCTGGAATAAAGGGCGTTGCCGAACATTACCGTCATGTGTGAGAAGACAGCGCCGTTTTCCTTTTGGCCGTAGGAGAAGCCGAACATACGGCCCATGTCGGTCTTGATCTCATGAAAATCCGTGTTGAGCTTGTAGCCGCCGATCGAAGGATCGTAGATGTATTTATCTGCAGACTTAACGATCTCGGGGATCTGTTCGTCGGTCGCAACGCCGGACATGATCGTGAAAACTTCGCCCGTGAGCATCATGGCGGGCCTGCCGTGCTTGTCGCCGTTCTTCTCCAACGCGTTTCCGCTGTTATCGTAATAGCCGTTGTAACGGGAAAATCCTTCGCTGTCGGTGAACCATTCTGTCTTCCTGATGTGGGAAATTATCCAGTCAGCCTTCTTTTCGAGGTCATCAGCGAGGAGGTCGATATCAAATGCCTTCTTAGAGCCTGAGAAACCCGTTTTAACATTGTTACAATAGCTCAACAGCACGCCCTGAAGCTTATCCGCGTCATATACGCCAAGGAGGCCTTCGAGCTCTTCAGCAGCGTAGATGGAGTCCTTTCCGAAGGCCTTTTTGTACTCTCTTAAGATCTCTGCGAGCTTTTTATAGTTGCCTGCATAAGCTGCCGTGAAGGCCACGCTCTCGCCCTTGTCCTTGCCCATGTCCAGAGCGTCGTTCCAGTCGGCTCCACGAAGCTTCATGTGACCATGCTCTCCGACGTCGAAGAAAGCAGCGAAATTCTGGAGGAGGAGATGCTCCATGACCGTTCCTTCGGAATGCATGCCGCTCAGATCAGTATCCTTATCGAGAAGCTCCTCACCGCGCATTACCTGGCGGTCGATGAAGTAGGGAGCTTTCTCGTCAAGGATCTTAAGGTCACCCGTTTGCTTAATATAGAGGTCCATGGTCATGAAAGGCCACATCGCGTGGTCCATCCAGACTCTTGTGATTCCGTTTCTGTCAGCGATGAATTCACCGCTCCTGCTTCCTATAATGGTCGCATTCGTGCCGTCGCACCTTACGCCGCCGAAGTTATCGACAAGCATGCCCCTTACGTCTGACGGATCCATTATTATCAGCGCGAGGCAGTCCTGCCAGAGGTCTCTCCAGCCTCTGCCGCCCTTGCCGTAGTCGTGGTGGGGGAGGAATGAGCAGCCGTAGATCCTCCTGAACATCGGCTGTACACCGACCCAGAACATCCAGTTGTCGAAGTCTTCGTCTCCTGTGTGGAATCTGACGTTATTCCTGTCGATCCAGTAATTCATGTTATCAGACCACCCGGTATCGAAAGCCGTGGGATCCAGATACTTAACAGCCTTTGCCTGAAGGGCCTCCGAAACAGAGAGGATCTCTTCTTCGGTGTCGGAAGGCTTGTCGATGTCATCTATTATGAGCGCGAAAAAGTAATCAGCCATTCCGCCGGGAGTTAACGTCTTTTTGGCGAACATTGCAGCGCCCATGGCTTCGAAGCCGTCAACTCTGGTGCCGGGGATGGAAGCGGGAGTGCCTGCTTCTGGGAATCTCGGGTTATCGAAAGCGCCGCCTTCACCGATGTAATCTTCTGCTACAGGGCAGAAGGAAACAGGCTTTATGCCTTCTCCTTCGGCAGCGAAAAAGCCGTAGACAACTTTGTTTCTTCTGTGGCCTCTCTCGTCGAAAGTCAGTGTCGGATTATTTGTTACGCCGTATTCAGTTACGGTCATGCGGTTAAGCATCGATGTAACGTTTCTGTGGTCTCTGATGTTATCGGCAGAACGGCCGTAGATCGGAGTTGCGGCTGTCGGTGTGAAGGTAACGGGTGAAGTGCCGTTATTTGTGATCCTGACCCTCGTAAGTTCGATCTTGTCAGAAGTCTCGACAGGAACGAACGTAGTAGTCTCGATCTCCAAGGCCGTTCCAGTAACCAGGCGTCTTGTCTGCTGCCATAAAAGACCGTTTGTTAAGGTGACTTTGTCCTTATCTTTCGAGAACTTTTTCGCATGTGCAGAAGCGGAAGCTCCCGTCGCGGAAATAAGAGTGCCGTCCTCCATACAGAGCCAGAAGTTTCTGGTCGAACGGTTGTTGTGAAGATTATCGGAGGATACGGGCTCCAAAATAAAAGTATTCTGTGAGGTCTTAAGATCGCCGCCGAGCTCGGGAGTAAGACATCCCATCATGCCGCTTGCAGCGCCTACCGGGAAATACAGGTAGCTGTAAAGCTCGGGATCATCAAGCGTGAATGTGCCGTTTTCATCAAAGAATTTATAACCTTCCATAGTTATAGTCTCCTTAATTGTATTAGCCACCTTCTGACAGTATAAATGATTTCCCTCACTTTTTCCTCACGCATTTCAAGTTCGTTTTAGGTAAGGGGGTAATAATGAAGCCATCAAAGCAATAAAGTTTTTCATAATCTTCATAACAGCCCCCAATAAGAAAGTCCGGTTGCTCATTTCCGGACTTTTTTATTGCCTGCAAAAAACCCGGGGAAGTGAATCGCCCGGGTCTTAAGTAATTACAGCTTGATAGCGTCGTAGATGTTATCTGCTTTGCCGCTTTCCAACAGGATCTTAACTCTCTCCATCTGCTGTTTATTTCTGTGAGTTACGGGAACAATGGCGTCGTACTGGGCAAGCTCCCTCTTCTGTGTCGAATAGCGTGTCTTAAGTGTCGCGGTCTTTTTCTTCATCTCATCCATCTTGCCGCGGAGGGTATGCATCCTCATTGCTTCCTGATTATTCATCTCATCTCTTCTGTTTTTGGCAACACCGCCGCCTATCGCGAGAGTAGCAGCCAGAGCGAGAAAAGCAGCTATGGAGGCAACGCCGGTGCTCATTTCATAACCGCCGCCGGCAGCAAAAGCTATTCCGACAACAAGATAAACAACGATATAAACGATTACGCCGATAATGAGGAACGGCCAGAAAAACTTAAAAGCCGCATGACGGGGAGTCTCCGGCAGAGGTCTCTTGATAATTGCCTCGGCTTCACTGATCTCCTGGCTGAGTTTTTCCAAAGAACCATATTCCTTGGCGAGTTTAGCAGCCAGAGCAATGCTCTCTTCCTTTGTCATTGAAGGACGTTCCGCAGTTTCTGCTTCGGGAGTTTTAACTTCTGATTTTTCGATCTCGATCTTATTTCCGCACTTAGGACAGAAAACATCATCATCCGTCAATTCGGTACCACACTTATTGCAAAAAGCCATAACAACACCCTCCTCCAATGGATTTGCGATAATTGTATCATAGAAAATTGATAAAAAAGGTAATATCCCGAAAAACACGCGTTGTACGGCCGTTTTATGCTTTATAATGAAAGCTGTCCGCGAAATTGGGCGCGGGCAAAAAATCATTCTCAAGGAGAAAAGGAATATGAAGATCGGATGCGTAAAAGAGATCAAGAACAATGAGTTCCGAGTAGGCCTCACACCCGACAACGTCAAAGCCTATGTCGCAGCAGGACACCATGTTTACATGGAAAAAGGCGCAGGCGTCGGTTCAGGTTTTACTGACAACGAGTACATCGATGCAGGTGCGTCACTCATTGACAACGCGGCGGACATCTGGGCTCTCGTTGACATGATGGTCAAGGTAAAAGAACCCCTTCCGGAAGAATATCCGCTCTTCAGAGAAGGCCTTATCCTTTATACATATCTTCACCTCGCAGCTGACAGGGAGCAGACAGATGCTCTTTTGGCAGGCAAGGTAAAGGCAGTAGCTTATGAGACTATCCAGGAAGCAGACGGATCACTCCCGTGCCTCGCTCCTATGAGCCAGATCGCAGGACGTCTCTCCATTCAGGAAGGCGCCAAGTATCTCGAAAAGAAGTTCGGCGGCGAAGGAATCCTTTTAGCAGGTGTACCCGGCACACCTAAGGCAAACGTCGTAATCTTAGGCGGCGGCACAGTAGGCATGAACGCATGCAAGATCGCTGTCGGCATGGGCGCCAACGTTACGATCCTCGACGTTAACCTCAAGAGATTGGAAGAACTCGACAACAGATTCGGCTCACACATCCAGACACTCGTTTCCAACGATTCCAACGTCGAAAGAGCAGTCAAGGACGCTGACCTCGTTATCGGTTCCGTACTTATCCCGGGCGGCTCCACACCTAAGCTCTTCAAGCGCAAGTATCTGCCCGAAATGAAGAACGGTGCGGTATTCGTAGACGTAGCCATCGACCAGGGCGGCTGCGGTGAATCTTCACGCGTTACAACACACGATGATCCTATCTTCGTAGAAGACGGCGTCGTTCATTACTGCGTAGGCAACATGCCCGGTTCAGTTCCGAGAACATCCACGATCGCTCTTACAAACGCAACACTCCGTTACGGTCTCCAGATCGCAGGCTCAGGCCTCGAAGAAGCTGTTAAGGCTAACAAGGCAATCGCTCTCGGCGTTAACTGCTACGACGGAAAGATCGTAAACAAGAACGTTTCCAAGGCCCTCGATATCGAGTACGTTGACCTGGCAGAGCTCATCTGACGCAAACCGGATACTTAGTATAATGAATAAAGGCGGCAGGCTTAACGGTCTGCCGCTTTTTTTGCAAGGGAACGCTTTGGCGAGGGAGAGCTTTCCAGATTGCGTATGTGTCACCGTTCTGTTTTGCGGACAATTTACTGTAATCAGGACCGGAAGAACGCGTGTTTTACATAAAAAGCGCTTCAAAAAAACAGTGCCCGCTGCATATAATTTCTTATGTGGAATTCCACATAGAGAATTAGGGTTTATACAGACACTTTTGCGAGAGAATTTTTAGACCTTTCCGGGACCTTTGCGGGAGGAATTTTAGACTTTTTCGAGAGATTTTGAGATTATTGAGACTTCTCGCGGGTTTTCGAGACCATTTGAGATTTTAAGAACTTGCTTTGAAAATCAGGGATAGCGGGGTGTTGACTATGAAAAGAAAAAGACACGAGAAATTTGATTTTATTCCTGTAGGATTGGAGATAATGCGTGCAAGGCTGTTGGCGGGATTGTCCCAACAGGAATTAGCCAGACGCTCAGGAGTATCGCAGGCGGACATAAGCAGGATCGAGAGCGGGTATTATAATACATCAGTTGATGTTTTGGACCGGCTGGCTACATCCATGGGAAAAGAACTTTTGATAAAGTTTACAGACGAAGAAGAGGTTCTTCGTAATTCATTTTTAGAACCCAGGATGTATAATTGATACATGGTACCCATTATTAACTTATATTCAGTCACAGTAGCTGACTTTATCGGTCTGGCAATCCTTTTGGTCATCTTGGTTTCAAGGGGCTGGAATTTGCCGGGCCGTAAGGACGAGAGTAATATCCTGCTCAACATGCTCATTATGTCTGTGGCTAATTGTATGGTTGACCAGGCAGTCGCTTATTTCGACGGAAGACTGGGAGCGGGGAGCGAGGCTATCAGGATATTCCTTAACATCGGTAATCTGTTCCTTTTCTTATACAATGT
Source organism: Clostridiales bacterium (assembly GCA_017537905.1). The sequence goes on from JAFYJX010000074.1 coordinate 6,004, forward strand.
TTTGATCGGTGTTTTCCTTGTGCATATGGTAATCAAGCATATTGATAAGAAAGTATCCAAAATGCATTTTGTTTTCTTCCTTGTCGTGTGTGCTGTGGAACTCGCTTTGCTGGTTATCAACTTTTTCTCGCCGGTCGTTTTCTGGATCGACAAGAACAATGTGTACCACAGAGGTTCGTTCTTCTACCTCTTTGTCCTTATCGGATTTATGCTTAATGCATACGGAATAATCTACTACATTGTCAACAAGCTGAAGAACCCCGCTCTGCGGTATTTCCCGGTAATAGAGTTCCTTATGCCTATTGTTTTAGGCCTTTTGGTCCAGACGAGGGTTTACGGCATTTCGCTCCTTCCGGCATGCTTTGCAGCATCTTTGGCAGGCATCGTCATCTCGTTCCAGAACGAATGCATCTATATCGATAAGCTCACGGGCGTTTACAACAGGTTCGAGCTCGACAGGGAACTTAAGCGCCTTCAGAAGAAGCGCAAAGATAAGATCGTTGCTTACATGCTCGACCTCAACGGCTTTAAGAGGATCAACGACGATTATTCACATGAGGAAGGCGACCAGGCACTGATCGCTTTTGCAGGAATCTTAACCGGTGTTTTCGGTTCTGTCGGATCAGTTATCAGATTTGCAGGCGATGAATTCGTCGCGCTCGTATACAAGGGCAAAGAATCTGACATCGAACTCTATAAGCAGAAGACTGCTGAGGCTGTTGAAAAATATAACGAGACATCCGGCAAGCCCTATAAGCTTTCTGCTGCTGTCGGCGGAAGAGTATTTGACTTCAGCAAAGAAGACACCCAGGATCTGGTAGTCGTTATCGATAAGATGATGTACAAGGATAAGGACGACTACTATAAGGATCACAAGAAGGAAAGATAATTTTCCTCGTATTTTTCATACACAATTGGTACAATCTGCTCTAGAGGGGTTTAGGGCCTAATACTTTTTGCGAAATCAAAGGAGACTCACCATGCTGGAAGTTTTAGCTATTATCGGACTTTGCAAACTCAACAAGAAAAATGCGATCGCCAGAGGCAAGAGACCCGGCGGATTTATCGCTCTTACCATCATCTTGTGGGTCGTTTTGGAACTTATCGGAATGATAGTCGGAACCGTTGTACAGTACGCTGTAATCGGTGAAACAAGCAGCTCTTCCGGCCTTAATCTTGTCACCCTGTTATTCGCATACGGCTTTGCAGGAATCGGCGCTCTTATTTCTTTCCTTTGCGCAAAATTCGGCCCCAAGGGCGACTATGTTGACCCGAGCATACAGGGTGCGCAGCCCGTTGTCGGCACATACAATGTTCCGGCAAACACACCTGCTTACATGGCATCCAGCCAGCCCGTACAGCCTCAGGAATTTGTACACGTTGATAATCCTTACCAGGCACCTGTTCAGCAGAGCACACAGTACTGTGAATTCTGCGGCGAACCTCTTAAGCCCGGCGCAAAGTTCTGTGCTTCATGCGGAACAAAAGTAGAGTCATCGTTTGGCGAATAAACAGTCCGATAATCTTCGAGAGTTAATCAAAAATGATCGCATCTTTTTGGACAAGAGGGGCGATCATTTTTTATTTGAACGATTTAACAAATATTCAGCCACATAACACGGGATGATCCCGATACAGTAACTGAGTATATCGATCCACGAAAAACCAGTTCCGATGATGATCCTTAAGAGTTCATTCGTGATGCCGAAGCGGTCGCAGAATCCCCACAGCTGCAGGAATTCAACGACGAATGAGAACAGGAGGATTATGGTCGGAAGCACATACCATTTCTTGATCTTGTAGGGAATTATCGTCCTTACGATCGTGTAGATCAGGATTACGACCAGAACGTCACCTAAGTAGCTTCTGACCCAGCCGTGGGCAAAAAGGCCGATCAGCACCTCTATGCCGAACAGAATAATTGATAAGATCCCGAATACCAGACGTCTCATTTTCGCACCATCCTTTACGGGATATTATAACCCTTCATAAGACATCAAAAACCACGCCGCCGTCATTTAATGTATAATGACAGCATTAAGCTTCATGGAGAATGAACATGAGAAGAAGGACGATAGCTTTGGTCTTGCTTGTTTGCCTTATGCTTTCCGCGGCATCCTGCGGGAAGACTCCTGAAGCGTCCGTAGTTCAGACCAGCCCCACAGCTGGAATCGGTGAGACCACACGCTTGCCGCAGTCTTTTATGGAAGATGCTTATGTGGAGATCGAACTGTGCGCGGAGGCGGGAACGACCTATACCTTCAAATACGACAGCGACATCTTCGCATATACAGGTCAGGGCGGAAACTTCTATCTGATAGGAAGCGATCCTACAAAATGTTTTCTCCATGTGGTTATCCAGGACCAGAACAGCGATGCTTTTGATACTGCCAAACAATCGCTGGACGGAAAGATAACAAAGGAATTCACACTCGATTCAGGCCGCAAGGCTTTTATCTATTCCACGGATGACGCAAATAATATCCACGTTGTTTTCGATGCATCAGGCATCACGCCATCAGGCCACGGCCTTATTAATCTCTACATAGGCGCAGTTGATACATGGCCATACTCCGCAGAGCAGATAGCCAATATGGCAGACAAAGGATTTGCCGCGTGACATGGCTAAAAGGGTAGTTGTCGCCGTCGATTCATTCAAATGAAGCCTTACCTCACAAGAAGCCGGAGAGGCCGTAAAACGCGGCATTCTGCGTGCATGTCCTGACGCGAAAGTTACCGTGCTCCCGTTAGCTGACGGCGGCGAAGGAACGATAGATTCGATCGCGCTTTTTGTAGGCGGAACAACAAAAACCATTCCGGTCTCAGATCCTCTCGGAAGGCAGATCAGAGCATCTTATGTCTACGTTTCTGACAGCAGGACCGCATATATTGAGATGGCAAAAGCTGCCGGTCTGACACTTCTTAAAGAGCGCGAAAGAGATCCTTATCTGACTACCACATACGGCGTCGGAGAACTCATGAAGGATGCCATCGCAGGCGGTGCGGAAAAGCTCGTTATCTGCATCGGAGGAAGCGCGACAAACGACGGCGGCGCAGGCATGCTTCAGGCGCTTGGCGCGAAGCTTCTGAATAAGGACGGCAATGATATCAGGCCGGGCGCGGCAGGCCTTAAGGACCTTTGCAAAGTTGATTTTTCAGGACTCACAGGACGTGATATTTCGATAGTGGTTGCAAGTGATGTAACCAATCCTCTGTGCGGACCTGACGGTGCGAGTTTTGTATACGGACCGCAGAAGGGCGCTTCGCAAAAAGCATGTGAACAGATGGATAACTGGCTTAAAAACTATGCTGAGATCACAGGTTTTGATCCGTATGAGAAAGGCACAGGAGCAGCGGGCGGAATGAGCTTCGCGTTGAAGAATATTCTCGGTGCAGAATTGAGATCCGGTGCTGAGATCGTCATGGAGATAACGGGTGCGGAAGACCTCATCCGCGACTGCGACATTGTCGTAACAGGTGAGGGCAGAATAGACAGCCAGACACTTAACGGCAAGGCGCCTTTTAAGGTGATGAAGACTGCAGAAAAATATGGTAAACCCGTTATCGGAATCTGCGGTGTTACAGGTGACGGATACGAAGAATGCCTGAAGGCGGGATTTACGAAAATAGCTCCGCTTATTCATCCGGTGATGGAGACAAGCGAAGCAATCGTAAGTGTTGAAGAGACTGTTGAAAGTTTATTTTCCAATGAAAATGATGGCATCCTTTAGACTGGAAGCCTTTCCTGACTCCAGAAGATACTTCAATTTTGTCAGAATGAATCACGCAGAATATCAATAGCTTCCTGCAGGCTTGATGCTGTGCCGGACTGAAGAAATGTTTGCATCTGAGTTACTGCAGAGCCGTTCCTTAAGTTTTCAGGAAGAATGGCTGATGCTTTTTCGAATTCGTTCTTTTTGTCTTCCAAAGCTGACTTGAGAACAGCAGTATCCTGCTCAATTCTTTCTCTCTTTTTCAAAGTGCTCTTATTGTGTTCATCAATGTTCGCATTATTTCTATGGCATAGTTTGCCTGCAATAATGCTGCCTATGATCAGGGCGATGATCGTTGCAATGAAGGCTATGGAAAAGCAAAGGGGTTCATTATAGTTTATGGCATCGATCATATAGGTGATCATTAAAACCGTATAGCCAATGAGAGGTGCGATTATCAGATACTGCCAGAAAAACCTGAAGAACGAATACCTTTTGTAATTCAGCTCTAATGAATCACGGAGCGTGTTTTCGTTATCCGTGATCTGTTCTTCAAGCCTTTCCGCTTCGGAATACTTGTTTACGAGGTTTTCCAGAAAATCGATGCTCTCATTCAGAGTCATATCCTGTTCAGATCCGGTGGGCATTTCCGCAACCCTCCAAATGAATTACGTTCATTTTATTATCTAAATAAGGCAAAAAGAGTTACTTAGCAAGGATCGCAACAGCTTCCTGTATGCTTGAAGCTTTTCCTGACTGAAGGAGCGTCTTTATCTGAGTTACTGATGTGCTCTTTCTTAAGGGTGAGGGGAGCACTTCTGAAGCTTGGGCAAGCTCTCTTTTTTTCGCTGCCAATGTGCTCTTGAGATCAGCGTTATCCTTCTTCAGTTTTTCTCTCTGATCCCTGGCACGATCGTTGCCTGCAGCTATTGCTTCATTTTCTGTGTCGCGGCGCTTGCCTGCGAGAATGGCTCCTATGATCAGGACAGCGACCGGAGAAATAAACATCATGGCAAAGAAGAAATACATAACTCCTTCGCTATTCATTGAGATCAGGGCGAGGAAGTCCATGACGAAGAAACTGACGGCTGCCCATATCAGATACTTCCAAAAGAACCTGAAGAACGAATAGGATCCGTAATTCAGGCTTAACGGTTTACTGAGTTTTGCATCGTTATCAGAGACCTCGCGCTCGAGCTTTTCCACTTCGGCAAACTTGTTCTTGAGATTCTCTATAAAATTAATGCTCTCCGGAAGAGTCATCTCCGGCACTGCAGATGCATTGTCCGTTTCCACCGGTGCGCCGCACTTGTTGCAGAAAACAGATCCTTCCTTGAGTTCGTTTCCACACTTACTGCAAATCAACATTTTCATAATCCTCCCTTAAAGAATTAAGCTCATATTATCATCATTTTTTGACTAAATCATCAATAATCGGGGAAGAACTCCGTAAGGACAAGGGATGGAAGGCACTTTAAGACAGTAAAATCCGTCTTTTCACGCCTGAAAACGCCGAGTATAATAGTGTCATGAAAATTTGTGTTTTTATCGGCGACATGTACAGGGATTTTGCTTTGGGTATTCTAAAGCGATTGGATTACTATGCCCGCGAAAAGGATTACAGGATCGATGTTTTCGGAATCTGTTCAATGCCTACGACGAACCCTCTCCATGTCAACGGTTTTAAGAGCATATTGTCATTGCCGGACGTTCACGATTACGACGGCGTAATCATGTGCTACGACTCGCTTATCCATGAAGGCGTTGCAAAAGATCTCGTTGAAGACCTGCTGTCCGACAGTGATGCACCGCCGGTAGTCTGTATCAGAGCGGAGATCCCCGGATTCTACAATGTCGTTCCCGACAACAGGGCATTGATGCATGATATTGCGGCACATGTTATTTCCAAGTGCAAGACAAAAGATATCGGATTCGTAACAGGAAGAGACGATCTCGATGACTCTTTCGAGAGACGTCAGGGCTTCGAAGACGCGATGGCTGAAGCAGGCTGCAAGGTATCCGAGAAGAAGATATTCCACGGCAATTACTGGTCTGACCAGGGCCCCGAGATGGCTGATTTCTTCATCAAGAAGAACGGCAAGCTCCCCGAAGCCATCATCTGTTCCAACGACTATGAAGCAATCGCGCTCTGCAACGAGCTCCGTAAGCGCGGATATTCCGTCCCGCAGGATGTCATGATAAGCGGCGTCGACAATGCCCAGAGTTCAGCTGAACACATACCGTCTATCACAACGATCGAGATCTCAAATGACGAATTCGTTGATACTGCGATAGAAGTACTTGAGAAAGTTATTGGCGGCGACAAGCCCGACCTCAATATCTACATTCCCGGAACCATAGTTCTGCGCGAGAGTACCGGTGACCTCTTGGTGGAGAGAGATGTTTTCTCTGAGCTTCTGGATCTGTCTGCGACGATATCGATCAATACCGAGAACATGAGAGACTATGTCGTTATCAGCGATCTTTTCGAGGGCGCGCTCACAAAAGATGCCGGCAAGGAACTGACATTAGAGCAGTTTAAGAGCGTCGAGAGCGTCCGGTCCTGCTATATCTGCAGATACCGTGAAGAGAACAGAGAGCTTGTCGGTTACTTTACGGGCAGGGGAAAGAATACCGTTAAGAGCATCCCGTACCCCAACGAAAAACTTCTTCCGGATGGATTTGAAGACGACAAGAAGGGAATGCGCATTCATTTCCCGCTCGCATATAAGAACGAAGTTTACGGCTATCTCGTCATGGTCGTAGATACGAATATGCCGAACTACATCAACTTCAAGATCGAGTATCTCCTGACACAGGTTGCCGCGAACATGAACAAGTTCGAGCTCTACGAGAAGCTCTTCGGTATCTCCGACGTCATGACGCTCTATATCACCGATCCTCTCACTGAGACTCTGAACAGACGCGGATTCGAAAAGAAGATCTCCGAGAAGTTCGACAAGGACGGCAAGATGATCAAGGAGCTTGCAGTCGTATCCATCGACATGGATGACCTTAAGATCATTAACGATACATACGGACATAACGCAGGCGACGACGCGATCAAGGAAACCGCGAAGTGCATTGATGACGCACTTAACCAGGGCGAGTTCGTTGCGAGAATGGGCGGCGATGAATTCGAAGCAGTTCTCCTGATCACCGAGACCGGAAGAGTAGGAAAGTTCATAAGGAACGTCAGAAATAACATCAGACAGGTAAACCAGTCAGGCAAATATCCGTTTGAATTATCAGCGAGTATCGGAACCTGCGAAGTCCAGGACTGGCACGGCGTCGGCGACTCGATGAAGAAAGCCGATAAAGCGATGTATCTCGAGAAAAAGGCAAAGAAAAAAGGCAGATAAAAACACCCGCTCCAAACATCGAAGCGGGCGTTTTCATTTATGGAAGTTGCGTTAAATTATCAGGCGTATTTCCCATAGTGCGCGATGTCGTTATCCAGAAGATCCATAACGACTTTTTTCTGTTCATCAGTCAGGTCTTCCTTGTTTATCTCTTCCTTAAATTCGTTATAGAGTCTTATCGCGCCTTCATCGTCACCGGACCTCTTTACTGCAACGAGCTTGTAGAAAGCAAGGCTCCTTCTGACTCTTAAATAATGGTTCATGTCTATGACTTCCTTTCTCGAAGCATATGCCGTTAAGATATCCTCGCACCATCTGCATACCTCGAGCGCCTCATCCTTTTCGCCCCACCATCCGTAATTCTGTGCAATGGTGTTGAGCGCACTTGCGGTAGTATTGAAAAGCACGCCCGAATAATCCGCGATGTCGCCCTTCATCTTCTCGAATCCGCTCTCGAAAAATGTGAGTTCCACTGCGATTGTTTCCTTGATCCTTCCGTATGCGATGCTCGGCAGGACGTCAATGTGGGCCCTCGCATTGTCGAAATCCTTCATGTGGATATAGATCCAGGCGACAGCATAATGTGTCTTCTCGATGAGGACCTTGTCGGTGCAGTGGCTGATGAGATAAATGCTCTTGCGGATAGCGTCTTTGTAGATCTTGTCCAGGCGTTCCTTCTCGTCGGCAAAACAGTTCTCGAGGACCGGATCTGCATACATGCTTAAGTTTGCAACCTCTTCAGCGTAAGTCTTTATGATCTCAAAACATCCGGGATTAAGCGTCGTCTCGGTCATGAGGTATTCTGAGATGCGGAGGGCCTTTTCAGCTCTGCCTTCGACGCTGTTTTTCAAGCCCTGTACCGTCTCTCTTACCCTCGCGATTATCTCCTCGTTTTCCGAGAGAGAATCGTATCCCAGGAGTGCGTCAGTGCTTACGCCAAGGACCTGTGCAAGGGGGATCAGCATCGATACATCCGGAAGGCCTGATTCAGATTCCCACTTGCTTACCGCCTGCGGCGTAACGCTCAGGAGGTCTGCCAGTTCCTCCTGCGTAAAGCCCTTGTTCTTGCGGAAGACCTTAATGTTGTTTCCTATTGTCTTTGCCATATTGTCATCTCCTAAAGCAGTTGTGCATGCATCTTAAGCATATGGTATTTCTGTTTATGCGGAATTTCAAACAACGGCCAGTTGAGGAGGACTCAACTCAGGCCGGCCGGAAACCCGTCCGGGTGTTTTTCGCGCAGGAAAAACGGCATTTGTGCCCCAAAAATCATATATAAATTTTTGGGGTAAAAAACAGGCCTATTTTTGCCCCAAATTTTCATATGCGAAAAATGGGGCACAAATACTGCTCTTCCGGACTGCAAATAACAAAAAAAGAAGGCCGCCTGCCAAGAGCAGACAACCTCCTTTGTTAATGGGGCACTATGAAAACTAAGAATATCAGCCGATTCCGCCGCCTGCTTCTACTGTGCAGACAACGATCTGGTTAGCTGCATCATAAGTGAGCGTGTAGTTTGCAAAGCGCGCTCTGTCAGTGGGTTCGAGCTTCATCTCAGGCTCGGGTCCTAACCAGGATGCCTTGTAAACGTCGTTGCCGTCTGAGTCTGTGGTCTTTGTCCAGAAGCCGTCATAATCAACAGCAGACTGATTATGTTCCTTGCGCTCGTAAGAGATGTAATTGTAAGTGTTCTTAAGGAATCCCTCGAGCTGGTCCGGTGTTGCCTTGAAGCAGATGACCTGGCCGGAATAGCCTGTTGCGTTGTCGCCGATCCAGTAAGTTACGAAGAAGCCTTCAGAGTACCAGTCGTTAGTGTTGAACTGGTTAAGAAATTCGTCGTACTGTGAATCCTTCTTGATGTCTAAGAGGTTGTAACCCTTCTGTGCATAGTAGTTTGCATACTTGTTGAGTTCAGCATCTGAGTAATAGTCTGCTGTAACGGTTACGTTCTTGAAGTATTCGTCTTCTGCCTGGTCCTGGGAAGATACTGCTGCCTCGATCTCTGCCTTTACGGATTCTTCGACTTCATCTGTAGGGATGACGCGGTTATCCCTATCTTCGAGTTCCTTGGTCTGGCCGTCTTCTGCGCCTTCAGGGATCTCCATGTGGAAGAATGCTCTTACGCTTGCCGAGATCGCTGTTCTTGTTGTCGGGATCGCCATAAGGGTTCCCATTGATAATGCTACTGCGGCTGCTGCGATTCCTACCTTGGCACCTGTGCCGAGGCGTGTTGTTTTAGCGGGCTTCTGCGGTGCGGAAGCCAGTTCGTTTTCCAATACTTTTCTCATTTCTATTTTCCTGTCTTTATCAATCTGTAATTTTTCGATAGCTTTGATGTATTCATCCTGCATAGCTGCTACCTCCCATAAAACGTTTTCTCAAGATTTCCTTTGCCCTGGTAAGTCTCATCGACACTGCGGATGGTTCTATTTCCAGGATGTCAGCTATCTCTTTAAGGGAGTAGCCTTCGTAGTAATGAAGATGTATCGCGACTCGGAGTTTTTCGGGAAGTTCGGATACAGCTTCGTACATTTCCGTATCATCTTCATCTATCTCGATGTCTGACCCTACGTCAGCCGCATCTTCGAAAGGTGCTTTGCAGACGACGTCCGCGGACTTAAGAAAATCCCTGCACCTGTTGGCGGTCATGGTAAGGATATATGATTTTTCTTTGCCTCTGGTGATAGTGATATCGGATCTTATGAGCTTTAAGAAAACATCCTGAACAACATCTTCGGCATCAGGTCTCGAGCCCAGATACGAATACGCCAGACGGAATGCGTCGTCAGCGAATGTATCGAAAAGTCTCAACACAGCTTCATTGTTCATTTAGCTAACCTTCCTTTTGCGATTTTTGAGATCTCACCTATAAGACGAATGAGCGTATCCGGTTTCACACATATTTTTCGAAAATTCTTCCGAACCAATTATACGCCACGGCCAAAATCGCCGAAAAGCCAATAAAACTAACAATAATGTCCTATTATCGGACTTGTTTACTCAAAGCTCTTTTGCTAAAATTCTCGAACCGACAAAAATAGGAATAGATAAAAAGACTGGTATGACAACTGTTAAAGAAGACAGATCCTATATCAAGAAGCTCCTTCTGATCGCCATTCCGATAATGGTGCAGAACGGAATTTCCAACTTCGTAAACCTTCTCGACAATCTCATGATCGGGAGGGTCGGTACTAATGCGCTCTCAGGAGTCGCGATCGCGAACCAGCTGATCTTCGTCTACTATCTTGTTATCTTCGGCGCCACTGCCGGAGTCGGCATCTTTACTGCACAGTACAAGGGCAAGGGCGATGATGACGGCATCCGCAAGTCGTTCCAGTTTAAGATCGTATTTAACACGATCCTTGCTGCCATCTGCACCCTGATCCTTTTTATCTGTTCACCGTTCCTTATCAACCTTTTCCTTCTGGGTGAGGGTAATCCCGCTGATGCCGCAGAGACGCTTGAGATCGGCATTGATTATATGCATGTCATTCTCATAAGCCTCATTCCGATCGGAATCACGCAGGGTTATGCAGGCACGTTAAGAGACTTGGGTTCCACCAAGGTCCCGATGTATTCATCGATGGCTGCGATCTTTGTAAACCTGGTCGGCAACTGGATCCTTATCTACGGACACTTCGGTCTTCCGGCTCTTGGTGCTGTCGGTGCCGCTATTGCCACGGTCATTTCGAGATTTGTAGAGCTTACGATACTTATCATATATACGGCAAAGCATTCTGAGGCTTTCCCGTTCATCAAGGGTGCCTTTACGAACTTTAAGATTCCGAAGGATCTTGCTTTGAAGTTCTTTTTGAAGGCTCTGCCTCTCATGGCTAACGAGACTTTGTGGTCGCTCGGCATGACAACGATCAACCAGTGCTATTCATACAGGAGCCTCGATGCCGTTGCTGCACTTAATATCGAATCCACGATCTGGAATCTCATGGGCGTGGCATTCATTGCTATGGGTGAAGCAGTAGGTATCATGATGGGTCACATCCTTGGTGCCGGCGAGCTTGCCGATGCGAAGCAGAAGGCTTACAAGATGCGCCGCGTAACAGTTGTCTGCGGTCTTATCTTCGGTGTGATTATGGCTATTATCGCGCCGTTCTTCCCGCTGCTTTACAACACGAGCGATCTGATCCGTCACTTAGCGACGAACTTCATTTTCATCTGCGCGTTCATGATGCCTTTCTGCTCTTATACGCACGCATCTTATTTCATCATGAGATCAGGCGGAAATACGCTTATCACTGTCATCTTCGACAGCGTATACACATGGGTGCTCGTTGTGCCCCTCGCATACTGCTTAAGCCGTTTTACGGGCATGAGCGTAACATGGATGCTCGCGATCGTTCACGGAATGGAGATCGTAAAGTGCTCCATCGCATTCTTCTTCGTCAGGTCCGGTATCTGGGTCAGGAATATCGTTAAGTAAAAAGGTGTCTCACCTTCTGGAGACGCCTTTTTTGTTGTTTTCCTGTTCCTCGTCGTCGAGTGGCTTAAATATGCCGGAGAGATTGCCCCCTGGATTTCTGCTCTCCCAAACATTGAATTCGTCCTCGAGGTCGTTGATCCTGTCTTCGTGCGCTTCAGCAACCTTTGCGGCTGAAGACTTCTTATACTTGGCGATTTCCTCGTTGGTGAGTCTTCTGACGAGCGAAGCGCCGCTGGGGCCGTCATCTTCGGAACTGATTATTTTGCCGTATGTGCTGCAGAAAGTTTCCTTCTCGTTGCCCGATATCTCGTCTCTTCTTACCGTAAAGCTGGCGTAGGCTTTGTAATATCTCTTGTCGCCTTTGCTGTCACCTATATTGTTGGAATTATCGAGCAGTGTTCCGAAGATCCAGCAGGATAAGCCGAATCCCACACCACCGGCAAACAGGAATGCAAGAAAATCAATCATATCATCACCCCTGTCTCTTCTTCATGAAGTTGAACATGTCTCTGTCCTGAGTCAGCTTTATGTTCTTGATCACTTTAACTACTTTACTGATGCCTACTGTAAACAGTGCGATTATGCCTGTGACGAGGGCGACGATCAGCTTTCCGTTATTCCTGCTCGAGGAAGATCTTCCTGAAGCAAAGATAAAGGGCAGGGTATATTTGAATACGAAGAAAGCAGCTAATGATATGATGACTCCCGTTATTATCAGGAGCGTATAGAAAAGGATCTCATTCCAGGGAAGACCGCACACGACTTTACCTGTATCGCCGTTAACGAGGATCGTGTTGTGCTTTCCCTTATATTTGAATGATATGAACCATGCAGGGAACATAGCGTAGATCATGTCATTGTCGAGCTTTATCGACGGGTTTGATTTGACGATCGACATATCGCTTGCATGAACGTCATGCATTGCTTCGTCTTCAAAGAAATCATTTGCGCGCTTCAGGGTTGCCCATCTTAAGTCGCTGTATGTGACATCAGATACATTTGAATAGAAGCCTGCGAGATAGTCCTCATCAAAACGCTTAAGACGTGTCAGGCTGTAGGGCTCTAATCTCGAACTGCTCTCATCGGACAACGCTTTGGATGCATCGATCGGAAGGTTATTGATCTTCATGGTACCGGCGCGTCCGAAATAACGTGTAACGGTATTCTTACCCCGCCTTACATGTCCTTTGACAACAACGGCATCAGCAAAATCGGCATTTACGATCCAGTACGGAATGTAGATTCCGCGCACGCATTCTACGGAGAAATTCTTGATCTCTCTCGGAACGAAGATGCCTTTTTTCAGCTGATCACGCACGAGTGAGATAGCTTTCTCTTTCGTGATGGTGAAGGGCAGGACATATTCAGGGCACTTCTGTCTTGCGATCCTGCTGAAAACAACGTTGGGGTTTCCGCAGTAAACGCATGTAGTTGATGCTTCGCTTCCGTTGATGATGATCTCGCCGCCGCACTCGCTGCATGTGTAGACATAGCAGTCCATGTACTTGGCGTCTTTCTCACCATAGACCGACTCCATCGATTCGGCCTTTAAGTCCTGTCTGTATTCTTTGGATTCTGCTTCGACTTCTTCGGGCTTGAATGAACTGCCGCAGGCAGAACAGACCAGCTTTTGCGAGCTCGGGTCGAAGACCAGCGCGTGGCTGCAGTTTTTACATAGTGTTGCCATTTCCCTTATTCCTTTTGCAAACTATTCGAAAAATTCCTACTATCCGAATATATCTGCAAAAGAGACGGGTGTCAATTATTATTGAGCGCGGACGATCTCCTGGGCTCTAGCGAGAGCATCGTCGATGTGCGCGCAGAAATTATCAGCGCCGAGCTTATCGTAGAAGCCGGCCTTCTGGATGACCTTCATGGGCTGCTCATTAACGTGTGACATGATGAGCTGAACGCCTCTTGCGTTACAGTCGTCAAAGAGGATCTCGAGATTCTTCATTGCTGTCGCGTCTATAGTGCTTACGCTTCTCATACGAAGGACAAGAGCCTTAGTGCCTTCCTTGGGTGAGATCTGCAAGATCTTGCCTGCAGTAGCAAAGAACATGGGTCCGTTGATCTCGTAAACGAGAGTGTCCTTGGGAAGCTCTCTTAAGTCGATGCTGTCGGGATCGTTCTCGGGATCGAAATTCTTCCAGCCTTCAACCTGTGTAACTTCGCTCATTCTCTTCATGAAGAGGACAGCTGCAAGGAGCACGCCTACTTCGATCGCAACAACGAGATCGAAGATTACGGTGAGCGCGAAAGTGATGAGGAGAACGACGATGTCGCTCTTGGGTGAGCTCTTAACGAGCTTAACGAATCTCCTCCAGCCGCTCATGTTATATGCGACCTGGAAAAGGATCGCAGCGATGCAGGGCATCGGAATGAGCTTTGCGTAAGGCATGAGGAATACAACTACGAGAAGAAGCGTTACTGAGTGTACCATGCCGGCAATAGGTGTCTTACCGCCGTTCTTGATATTTGCAGCAGTTCTCGCGATAGCGCCTGTAGCAGGGATACCGCCGAAGCATGCAGATGCGATATTACCTACGCCCTGTGCTACGAGCTCAGCGTTAGGTCTGTGCTTGGAACCGATCATGGAGTCTGCAACGACTGCGGAGAGAAGTGATTCAACGCCTGCCAAAAATGCAATGGTAATAGCGTTTGTGAGCTGTCCTCTGATGTTCTCGAAAGAAAACATTGAAGCTGTTACGCTGAGGTGGGGAAGTCCTGCCTGGATGTTCTCAAAAGACTTTCCGATTGTATTAACGTCCCAGTGGAAGATCTCTACGATAGCTGCAGTTACTACGACTGCGATGAATGAGCCGGGGATCTTCTTGAAGAACATAGGCCATACGATGAGGATGATGAGCGCGATAGCGCCGATGAGAACGCCCTGCCAGTTGACTGTAGTTGCGTTATTTATGAGGGCCATTACTTTCTCGGCTGTCTCGATGGGCTTTTCGCCGTGCTGGTAAACGATGCCTGTGAAGTCCTTGATCTGGCCGATGAAGAGGGTAACTGCGATGCCAGCGGTAAAGCCTGTTGTGATAGGGTCGGGAATGTATTTAAGAAGGCTTCCGAATCTGCAGATGCCCATGATGATAAGGAGGATACCTGCCATGATGGTCGCGATCATGAGGCCTTCTGTGCCGTCCTTCATAACGATGCCTGCTACGATGGTCGCGAAAGCTGCCGTAGGTCCTGCGATCTGGACTCTGCTGCCGCCTAAGAAAGATACGATGAATCCTGCGACAATCGCTGTGTAGATACCTGCTTCAGGACCGACGCCTGATGCTATTGCGAGCGCGATGGATAAAGGCAGCGCGATGATCGCTACGATGATTCCCGCTACGATATCCTTAACGAGCTGGGAACCGGAATAGTTCTTCATTACCGAAAACAGCTTAGGTTTAAATTCGTTCATAACAGACCCTCTTATATTCTTTATAAACTCAAACTTCGAAATTATATGAATTAGGTCATGTGGTATCAATTAATAATTTGCACGAATGTAGGACAATTTTTCGCAAATAGTGTAAACGGCTTGAACATAATGGTATATAATGCTCTATGTAAAGTGTCAGGTGTCATCGGGGGATGATATGAATAAGACGATAATAACTGTTCAGCATACCGAATCTGAACATCACCTTAACAGACATGCAGGTGCCTGGGGTAATTGGCTGCTCACGGATAATGGCAGGAAGCAGGCCTTTGAGATCGGCAAGTGGCTTTTGAACGAAGGCTGTGCCGACGGCTTTGTAATGTACTGTTCAGACTTAGCACGCGCTTCCCAGACTGCAGAAGAGATCAACAAGACTCTTCATCTAACACCAGTAATGACTGAACTTATCCGTGAAGTCAACGCAGGCGAGGGCAACGGCAAGCCCTGGGACTGGTATGACGAGCATAAGATCCCTGCAGGAGAAGGCTACGATCCTGATTACAGGCCTTTTCCGGATGCGGAATCTGACAGGGATCTGTGGAACAGGATCAAGCCTTTTTACGAACAGTTGATCAATAGCCCTGAAGATAAGATCCTCATCGTGTCGCACGGCTGCACTCTCGGATTTTTGCAGGCGATGCTGATGAACTTCGAATTCGATGACCTTAGGAAAGCGCGTTTCAGCGGACGTTCCGGTTCGATCTCCAAGTTTACAGTCGATCCTGACGGACGAGTGACCGCAAACTATATAAATCTAAGGGTCTGAAACGAAATTGCCAAACTTTTTTTGAACGGTTTGGTGATATAATGCGTAAAATCTATTAATCAGGGGATTCCAGCTTATGAAAAAGATAGGATTGGTCGGAGGGACAGGTCCCGAATCGACCTTAATGTACTACAAGATCTTAAATACCGAGATAGACCGTATAACAAACGGTGAGGCCATGCCTGACATCGCTATCGAGAGCGTTAATTTCACAAGGGCGTGGAACTACGTAACAGAAGGCAGGTTCGACCTTCTTACAGATTATCTCTATGAGAAATTGGATGCGCTTGATAAAGGCGGTTCGGAGGTTATCTCGCTTACCGCAGTTACTATGCATGCCGTTTACGACGAGCTTGCTGCCAGGTTTAACAAGCCGATCGTAAGCATTCCGAAGGCCGTAGCTGAAGAAGCATCTGCCAGAGGGATCAGGCGCATTGGGCTTCTCGGCACTATATTCACGATGGAAAAAGACTACATGAAAAAGGACTTAAGAGATGCAGGGATCGAGGTTTTCGTGCCTTCTGAAGAAGACAGAAAACTCGTTGCCACAAGGATCTTCGAAGAGCTCGAAAAGGGCATCGTCAAGGAGTCCACGCTTATAGAGCTTCAGGGTGTAATTAACAGGATGAAGGACGAGAACGGCATCGAAGGCGTCATCTTAGGATGCACGGAGCTGCCTTTGATCCTTAATCCTGAAAACTGCCCGGTCGCATGTTTCGATGCGGTCGAGATACATATACGTAAACTGATCGAGTTGTCGGTCAAATAAAAATATCAGGGGGAAATAGGAGATGAAATTCTCAGAAAGGGAAAAGCCGTCGAAAGACGGCAGCACGAGTACACGGAGATCCTTTATGAATGCGCATGCACAAAAGCATGCCCGACTGTACCGGCGATGCATTTGAGGGGCTTTGAGTTTCCCTCACGTGTAACGGCGGAAAAAATAAAGTATAAGGATCTCGAAAAATTCATGAAACATAAGTTAAACATGCTGGAGCCCGGCATCTTTATGCTGGCGGCTTTTGGTATCATCGCGGCCGTCGCGCTTGTCTTCCGAATGGTCAATTGGGAGATATTAGCGTGTTTCGCTGCATGGACCGCAGGGCTCATTCTGACCGCTGTAACGGTGCTGCTCATCATTAAAGCGCACCAGTACATTGTGCTCAATGAGAGAGCGGTCAGAGAGAACAAGGAAAAACATATCAATTAATTTAGGGGGATAAAAAATGACTATAGGTTTTTCTTACATCGGATTAATATGGCTTATCATGCTCTTCGTACCCAATTTCATCTGGACGAAGAACAAGCCGAAGGATTACGACGAGTACGCAAAAAAAGAGAATAAAGTGCTGCTCGTATTCGAACGCGTGGGACAGTTTATCGTAACGCCCGCTGCGCTTATTTTCTCTAACTTCAACATTCACAAGATCACATTCTGGAGCGTCGTTTTGCTGATCTCATTCATCTGCATGGTGATCTATGAGATCTTCTGGATCCGCTACTTCAAGTCTGAGAAGACCATGAAGGATTTCTACAGGAACATGTTCGGCTTCAAGGTGCCGGGCGCATCGCTTCCTGTCGCTGCATTCTTCCTTCTTGGTATTTACGGCGGCAACATCATCATGATCGCCGGCGCCATTATATTAGGTATCGGCCACATCGGAATCCACCTCCAGCACAGAAAGGAAGCATGGGGCGCAAAGCCCAAGAAGAAGCTTCCCGTAAGGATCATTCTCGGATTCATAAAGGTTGTCGGAATCCTGATCCAGGTCGCTATCGCAGGCATCTTCATTATCCTGATCGCAGGCCGCAACACCAGAGAGATCCAGCGCTTCGTCATGTTTAAGGATGGTGTCAATGACTGCCTTTACGTTCCTCTCAAGTACGGCGAAGGCTATGTCCGCATCACGGGAAAGAATGAGAACAATCCCGTTATCGTATCTCTTCACGGAGGCCCCGGTGAGCCTACCGGTTATTCGGAATATGCCTACAATGACCTCTTTACAGACGAATATACTGTCGTCTGCTGGGATCAGAGCGGCTGCGGCAGATCCTACTACAGAGAGCTCGAAAAAGGTGACAGGACGGTCTATACCATGGAGGCACAGGTAGAAGATCTCGATGCTCTCGTAGATTATCTTCGCGACAGATTTAACCAGAACAAGGTCATCATTCTGGGCCACTCCTACGGCACGATCCTCGGAGCCATGTATTCCCAGGCTCATCCTGAAAAGGTTACCGCTTATATCGGCATCGGCCAGGTCGTAAGCTTCAAGGATCTTGAGAGTGAACACTATTCATACAGGGATGCACTCGCACAGGCAAAGGCCAAGGGCGACGATACGACTGAATTAGAGAGAGTTTACAAGGAATTCTGTGACGATCCTACAGTCGTGAACATGCAGCCGCTCCGTCAGGCTACGTCAGTCTATCACCAGGAAACTGTTCCTGAAGCCATACCTTTTTCTGAAGTGTTGATCTCGCCTTATGTCGGTGTAGATGACGTCAGATGGATCATTCTGGAGTTCTCAATGTTTATCGGCAACATGGAGTATGAGGCCATTGAGGGCGATCTCATCAATCAGCTTTATCAGTTTGATATCAGAGAACGTTACACGAACTATGAGGTTCCTGTATTGTTCATTTCCGGTTCGGCAGACTGGACCTGTCCCTGCGGCATGGTCAAGGAGTACTACGATACTATCGAGGCTCCGAAAAAGAGCATGTACGTCATGGAAGGCTGCGGTCACGGACCTCAGTCCCAGCTGCCGGAAGATTTCGTAAGCGCTGTTAAACAGTTCGTTAAGAGCGCGTAAGGTCAGCTCAATTGGTTTATCCCAAAACGCTTTCCAACCGCTGTCAGGGATAAGGTTTCCCGAGAATCTTATCCCCAAATGGCATCTCTCTTCTATAATGGGATAAACAATTGATATTTTTAACCCAAACAGTTGATTTTTCGCTGTTTGGGTTAATTTTTTTCCTGGCACAGCATATTGGTATAATCGGAAGTGAAGTCACTTAAAGGAGAATTGCCATGAGCGTATATATCGGCTACAGAAATCTTCCGCTTTATTTCAGCGCGCAGAACCAGGCCGGCGGCATTCCGGAAAATACGGACACAAGGCTTGCTGAAGTTAAAAGCGGCATTTACCTTCTGACATTTGAAGGTCAGAACTATGCCGTTTCAAAGGAGAGAGGACAACAGTTCACCGAGGAGGTTCTTTCCAAGTGCACGGATAAGCACAGAGGTTTTTTCCCGCTGGGGCCGTCTTATAACGGCCAGTCTGTTGCAGCTGTAATCGAGATCCATAAGGACAGGGATCTTTCATACTATGACATGGATGCAGAAGAACTGCTTAAGATGCTGACTGCATTAAGGGACGAGTCAGGTGCTCCGTTGGACAGACGGGGAGTGATCAACCACTGCTATCCGAATCCCAAGCTCCCTGAAGGCGACTTCATCCTGAAGAGCATTTACCATCAGAAATTTATACCTGATAACAATCCTCCGGCGGTAATACAGACCACAAAGCCGGACAAGGTGGCGAGCGATTTCTGGATTTATAACGGCGAAGCTCATATTGAGGTCCGTGAAGGTAATATCAAAAACAAATACGATGTGCCGGCAGAGTTCATTCCCGAGATCAAGGCGAAGGTAAGACAGCTCTGTGAAGATCCTGCCGAAGCTTATGTCGAAGACGGCGCATTTGAAGCTTTTGTCAAATTCGGCGAAGACGGCGAAAAGAAGATATTCACGAAGCCCGATGAGACCCTGGCGCTCCTTAAGGAGATCGCTTCTAAGAGCGTATTCAAGGAATCTGAAGAGTTAAAAGGGCTCTCGTTTTACGGCGGAGCTTCTTCAATGTTTGCTTTTCAGAATCTGGGCATGTCCGGCATGAGCATGATGCAGGCTCAGCAGGCCGCGCAGGCTTCTGCGCCCGCACCCGCGCCTGTCCCGGAGCCTGATAATATTGAACGCTGCGTTTATTGCGGCGAGCCCAGAAACGGTAAAAAGTTCTGCACCAATTGCGGAGGCGAGTTTAAGTGAGACTTTGGGGCATATCCCTTGTCCCGCTTGACTTTTTCCGAACTGCATTATATAAATAAGACCTGCAATGAAGGTGCGTAAGTAGTCTTCCTACAGACAGTAACAGAGAGTCGTGTCACCGGCTGAAAGCACGATACTAAGGGTAGAAGGATGAATTTCAACACTGGAGCATTCCGGCGAAAACGGTTTTACTGATTAAGCGGATGCGGGCTGCGGCATTACGGCAGCGGCTATAAGTGCGAGAAGCCGATACTATGGTTTTTCGAACATGGGTGGTACCGCGAAGGTGCAAAAATAATGCTAATTCGTCCCATGGCAACGACAAAAAGTTGCCGTGGGATTTTTTAATTGCAAGGCAAGGAAAAAGAGGAGGAAAACATGGCTGAACTTAGTGAATTAAGTGAGAAGTTATCCGCTATCAAGAGCCAGATCGAAGCTGATCTGGCTGGAATCACCAGCTCCAAGGGAATCTTCGAGTACAAAAAGAGCGTTATGGACTCTAAAGAAGGTAAGATCGGTTCCCTCATGAAGGAGATGGGCAAGATCCCGAAAGAGCAGAAGGCCGACTACGGCAAGATGGTCAACGAGATCAGAAACTGGGCTACAGAGAAGTTTGACGCTCTGGACGCAGAGTTCAAAGCTGCCGAGCAGAAGGCGCGTTACGAGGCTGAGGCAATCGACGTTACACTGCCTTCAAAGAAGCTCAAGAAGGGCTATCTCCATCCGAATACCCAGGTAAGAAACCAGATCGTTGATATTTTCGGATCCATGGGTTTCTCCGTTTACGAAGGAAATGAGATCGAGACAGATCACTATAACTTCACGGCGCTGAATATCCCGAAGGATCACCCTTCACGCGACATGCAGGATACATTTTATCTTAGCCCTGAGTTCCTTCTCAGAACGCAGACTTCTGCAGGCCAGGTTCACGTCATGGAATCCCAGCAGCCGCCTATCAAGATCATCTCACCCGGTAAGGTTTTCCGTTCAGATGACGACGCCACACACTCACCGATGTTCTCCCAGATGGAAGGACTCGTTGTTGACGAGGGCATCACACTCTGCGACCTTCAGGGCATGCTCGACGTATTCGTAAAGAAGATCTTCGGCGAAGAGACAAGAACGCGTCTTCGTCCTTCATACTTCCCGTTCACGGAGCCTTCCGTTGAGGTAGACGT
The DNA here is from genome assembly GCA_017537905.1 of Clostridiales bacterium. Next base: position 26,954 of record JAFYJX010000074.1, read on the forward strand.
TTCCTGCTTCCAGTGCGGCGGCAAGGGATGCAAGCTCTGCAAGGGAACAGGCTGGATCGAAGTTTTAGGCGCAGGCGTAGTCAACAAGAAGGTTCTTGAAGGCTGCGGAATCGACAGCGACAAATACAGCGGTCTGGCTTTCGGTATCGGTATCGATCGTATTGCCATGCTCAAGTACGGCATCAACAACATCAAGCTCCTGTTTGAGTCTGATCTCCGCGTACTTGAACAGATCGATGACTAAGGCAAA
>JAFYJX010000075.1 GCA_017537905.1 Clostridiales bacterium
TCGATGACCTTCACTTTCGGCGTATATAATCTCGTTCTTGTTGAATATGCGCTCCCCTTCAACACATTTTAAATACACACAATTGTTTGGTAACTCGGATAGATCTCCAAGTACTCCCTCTTTTAACACGAAGTTCCCCCTCCCCCGCATATGTTAGGGTCGGGTTGAATTAACCACTCCGGGTCGGGAAGAAATAACCATTTCGCGCCGGAGAGAAACAACCACATTTAGTCGAAATAAAACAGCCATTGCTTTTTCATTCATTGAGTTTAAACTGTTGTATGCCAATGCAGCAGCTAAATCAATCGATGGAAGGAAAAAACAATGACTTAACTGAAACAATAGCACAAGCACTCAATGAAATAAAGAGTGAACTTGGCGACAAGTTCGATTTAGAACACATTAACCTCGCCGAACTTGAGCGCCGGACCGGAATCACCCGGGCGAAGCTCCGAAGGCTGAAGGAACACAACTTCATTGATGTACCTCATGGCCTTACAGGACGGAAAGCGGAAACAACGGTTCTTACGGGTTATACAGGCTTGATAGATGCCTTGTTAACTCAAGGTATAACCAATTCATCTGTATGTTATGACCGCTTGACCGCCAGTGGATACACCGGCGGATTGACCGTAATAAAAGATTATATATCGGCTCATCGAGACCTTGTGCCTGCCAAGCGTCAGCTCGTCGCACCACAGGGGAATCGCGGACGGCGGTACCAGACCGCTCCCGGCGAAGCCTATCAGATGGACTGGGGCTTCGTTGAAGTAGAAAACGAAAACGGAGCCAAGTTCAAGATAGCCTGCTTTGCTATGATCTGCCACTTCTGCGGGAAGCGCTATATCGAGTTCTTTCCCAATGCCAGGCAGGAGAACCTCTTTATCGGAATGATCCACGCTTTTATGTACATGGGCATTCCAGAAACTGTTCTTACAGATAACATGAAGAGTGTCGTTATCAGGAGGGACAGCGAGGGCCATCCGATATGGCAGAAGGATTATGAGCTCTTTATGGGCAACATCGGTTTTAACACCAAGTTGTGTAAGCCCCGGCATCCTTTTACAAAGGGTGCGGTAGAACGCCTTATAAGGTTTGTCAAAGATAACTTTCTGGCGGCCAGGATATTTACCGAGCTCACTGACCTTAACTATGACGCCAATGATTGGTGTTGCCGACAGAACAGTGCTTACCACAGGGCGGTGGACTGTGTACCCGATGATAAACATGCCACTCTCTGTATGCAGAGAGCCTGTAAACTCGAGGAGTCCATTGAACTCGCTTATTACCTGTGCCCTGAACGCAAGATATCTTTTGACGGTTTCGTGAACTATGAAGGCCGCCGCTTCGGTGTCCCTTACTGGTACACCGAAAAGGTCTGCAGAGTCAGGCGTGACGGATATACGCTGTATATCTATGATTCTCACATGAACAGGCAGCTTACAACTCATAACGTTACTTGGAGCCGCCGTGACAGTTTCTGCAAGGAGCAGTACGCCTTCGATCAGCCGGAAGAACATCCATCCGAACCGGTAAAGGTCAGGATCCAGCAGATCGAGCCGCCCAAGTATGAATCCGGTTTTGAAAGATTCAACTTTGAGGAGGGCCTGTGGAATGGATGAATCTCTGTTTACAAAAATCCACGAGGCCGCAAGTTATCTCAAGCTTGATATAGAGCTACCGGAAGTCGCCACGCTGGCCGTGGAGAACGCGCTTTCCGAGGAAGGTATTCGTGCCGTATCGGTCTTTGTGGATTACCTCAAAGACAAGAAACGGGAAACAATAATAAACACCCAGCTCCGGCTGAGTCGTCTTCCTCTTAAGGAGCCCAAGACCTTTGACAACTTCGACTTCTCGTTGATACATGGCAAGCAGTCGGATGCACTGAAAAATCTGCCGGCGCTTGCGGAACTCTATGCACACAAGAATCTTGCCTTTATTGGGCCGCAAGGAGTCGGTAAGACCCATCTGGCCATGGCCTTCGGCCGTGAGTGTTGCCTCAAAGGCATGAAGGTGTACTTCTTAAAAGCCACCGAGCTCAACAACCGCTTCACCGAAGCCAGAAGGTTCGGCAGGGAGAGTTCGGTGATAAACGGTCTTGTAAAACCGTCGTGCCTTATAATCGACGAAGTCGGTCGGTGCGTTTTCGACAAAGAGAACACTCGTATGTTCTTCGATGTCATCGATCGGCGTTATAACAAAGAAGGTCCGAATACGATGATCTTCACGAGTAATCTCGGCCCGGACAAATGGGGTGAATACTTCAGCGAAGACTCATCATTACTGTGTTCGCTCGATAGGATCTTCGACGCGGCAACAGTATTTATGATCAAAGGCAACAGCTATCGCGGGAAACGCTGCGAAACGATATCTCTTTCGGCAGGGGATCCTGTCTCGATAGCGAAAACAAAATCTTAAAGGAAGGAGTCAGCAGCTGCATTGGCGATTTCTATCCGACCAGGATTGGTTATTTCTATGCGACTGTGGGTGGCGATTTCCGCCCGACTCTAACAACTTGTTGAAATACGGGCAGATTATCTACAGACTAACTTCGGATTTATCTTTAATTTCTAATCGTTATTTGTAAGTTAAGGGGGTATATTTTGCATTTTTTTCCGCTTTTACCCCTTTAACTGCTGTTTTATTTACCTGAGATGCTGTAGAATCCAAAAAAAAGAAGAAATGGACCATCAATCCCGTCCCTATGGTCCATTGCCGGTCAGAGGACGGCCTTGCGGTTCTTTTTGCGGTATTCCATGGGCGTGCAGTCCATGGTCCTGACAAACGTCTTGGAAAAGTAACTTCCCGAACTGAATCCGCACTCTTCACTGATGTCAAGAATACTTTTGTTCCCGGATATGAGCAGATGGGCTGCCCGTTCCGTACGGTAATGATTCAGATAGTCTATGGGAGACTGTGAAAGATTTGTGCTAAAACAGCGCGAGCACTCGCGGGTGCTTATGTTTGCCGCTCCGGCAATATCATCAAGGGTCAGCTTTTCATGGTAATGATTCTGAATGTAAGCGATCATGGTCTTCAGCCTGTCCATCGAAACATCATTATGTGCCACCGCCTTCTCAAGAGTAGGCGCAAACAGTTTATACATATTCAGCCACAACCTGGAAAGGTGATTCTGCACCCTGAACTCATGTCCGTATCCGCCCTCAATATCAGCATAATATGCCTTGTTAAAATCATAGATCAGTTCATTTTCCTCCTCCCCTTCCGGCGAAAAAAGATGAAAAGGGATCGAACTGCAGCCGATCAGCGGCAGAAAATACCTGCGTGCAATGTTGCTGTTGTATCCCCCCGTAAGAAAAACCGGCGCAAACTGGATCACATACATAGTACAGCCCGTCAGATCCTGATTCTCCGGAAAAATACCATGCAGCACGTTGCTGTTAATAAAGATAAAATCACCCTTTTTCATATGTGCTTTCTGCTCCGGAAAGGAGTAGTCAAACTCACCCGAAGTGACATATCCGAACTCCAGTGCTTCATGCCAGTGCCATGGCA